>JAKQBQ010000159.1 GCA_029574055.1 Methanobacteriota archaeon | reverse complement strand
CTGTTGCCTTCGGACCTTGCGCCCTCGGCCAGCCTGTCAAGCAGTTTATGGTAGGGCATAACAACATGTGCGCCGTGGCTTATGACCAGCCTGGCGAGTGGCTTGCCCCTCTTTTTAAGGTCGTCGAGCTCTTTGAAAAGGGTTTCAGGGTCTATCACCACCCCGTTTCCGATGACACAGAGCTTGCCGGGATAGAGGATCCCTGAAGGGAGTAAGTGGAAGACAAACTTTTCGTCTCCGACGACGACTGTATGTCCCGCGTTCGCGCCGCCCTGATAGCGGACGACCACGCCTGATCTTCCCGCAAGAGCGTCAACAACGCGCCCCTTGCCCTCGTCTCCCCACTGAACACCGACTATCACATCTGTACGGCCCTTCATACATTACCCCTCTTCACGGATATTCGGATCCCCTCAGAATACCCTTACATTAAATTTTAGTTACAATATATTGTACCCTATATAGCGTACGTTTATCAATAAGAATCTTATTTGTTATCCATTTTTAAGTATCATCATCTTTTGTGCCTTTGTCAGGGACTTAATAGATACCTCCCTTGACATTGCCTCTTCCCTGGTCCCGAAGCCCTCTTTCCATACAAGCTCAACGGGCCTCCTGCCTCTGGTGTACTTGGATGCTGTCCCTTTGTTGTGGGCAGCGAGCCGCTTCCCGATGTCATTAGTCCATCCGGTGTAGAGGGTGCCGTCCGAGCACCTTAGGATGTAGACCCAGGCCGTCATATTGAATAGCTCTCCTGAGGCCCTTCCCTTTGCTCCATCATGATCGAAATGCCCAGCCATTTCAACAAGGCTTCAAACAGCCTCTCCGGACTGAATCCATCTGAAGTTACAAGATCGTGCCACATTCGTGTGATGTTCGAGAAGACAGAGATGTTTTCCAAAGAGTCATAGGAGCCCGTTATCCTTGCGAGGAATGCCCCCCATGCTTTGAGTACCGACAGAAAAGTCTCAAGGCCATTGTCCTCGTCTTCCGCCGCGAAGGCAAAGGAGGGCAGTATGGAGGCCAGGCAGATGAGCGATATCATTAACAGGGCGATGATCTTATTCTTTTTCAAGTTCTCTCTCCTCTTATGGGTCCCGGCAGTCTTTTCAGAAAAACAAAGAGGCCCTCTCCGGCGGTATTTTGCCCGCCTGCAAAGAGCCTCCCCCGGTATCTCTTTGTACGGGTCCTTATTCCACTGTCACAGATTTGGCGAGGTTTCTCGGCATATCGATATCACAGCCGCGCTGTCTTGCGATGTAGTATGCGAAAAGCTGCAGGGGAACAACTGCGATAAAGGGGAAGAGCTCCGGTTCGGTATCGGGAGTAAACATCACATTCTTCGAATAGTGTCCGATCTCTGTGTCCCCCTCCGTGGCGATAGCTATTATGGGCGAGTTCCTCGCCATAGATTCCTCGATGTTCGAAACAGTCTTCTCCCAGAGGTCGTTTTTGGGTACCAGTGCGACGACCGGAAGCTCCTTATCAAGCAGCGCTATGGGTCCGTGTTTCATCTCACCTGCCGGGTAAGCCTCCGCATGCAGGTAAGAGATCTCCTTGAGCTTGAGCGCGCCCTCCAGTGCGGGCGGATAGGCCAGACCCCTGCCTATGAAGAAGAATCCTCTGGCGTCCGCAAAATTCCTTGCGATCGCTTCGATCTCCTTTTCTCTTCCCAGTATGGAAGCCAGCTTTGCGGGTATGTCCATGAGCGCTGATACGAGCCTGTGCTCGGTCTCCGGTCCGAGTTCATTTTTCATTTTTGAGAGGTGGAGCCCCAGAAGCGTGAGCACCGTTATCTGCGCCATGAAAGTCTTTGTGGCCGCGACTCCGATCTCCGGACCCGCAGGTGTTATCAGTCCCTCGCCTACTTCGCGGTGGATAGTGGATCCGCGCACATTGGTGACCACTATGCATCTGGCTCCCTTAGCTTTGGCAAGCCTCGCGGCGTGAAGCGTGTCGGCTGTCTCCCCGGACTGAGATACGAATACGGCAAGGGTGTCGGGGCCTATCGGGATGTTCCGGTAACGGTATTCCGATGCCACCTCTGTCCTTATCTCGAAGTTTCCGAGTCCTTCCATGATGCGCGCAGCCACCAGCGTGGCGTAGTGGGAAGTGCCGCATGCAACGAAATGTATTTTCTTCCAGCCTGCTATCTCTTCGGCTGTCCAGCTCAGTTCCTGGCTGAGATCCACGTTGTTGGAGGCGACCCTTCCGAGAAGGGTATGGGCTACAACTTCGGGCTGCTCGTGTATCTCCTTGAGCATGAAGTGAGGATAGCTGCCCCTGCTCGTCATCGCCGCATCCCAGTCCAGATGCATCGATTCCTTTTTGTGCGGGTTCCCGTCGAAATCATAGAAGTGGCAGCCTTCCTTTGAGATCCTGGCTATCTCGTCATCGTCCATAAACCATACGTCCCTGGTGAATTCCAGCAGGGCGGTAGGGTCAGAGGCACAGAAACCCTCTTCACCCGCGTGTCCTACGACCAGAGGAGAACCTTTTCTTGCGACCCATATCTCGTTCGGTTTATCATGGAACATTATAACAAGGGCAAAGGCGCCTCTTATCCTCTTTGTAAGTTTTACTATCGCTTCCCTGGGATCGCCGCAGTAGACACTCGCTAGATACTGTACTGCCGATTCGGTATCAGTTTCAGTATGGAATTTTATACCTTGCGCCTCCAGATCGGCACGTATCTCCCTGGCGTTCTCAATTATGCCGTTATGGACCAGGACGACCCTCTTGTCGCTGCTGAGGTGCGGGTGGGCATTGTTTTCGGTGACCCCTCCGTGGGTAGCCCACCTTGTGTGGCCTATCCCGAAATCGCCGTTGAAATTTTCTGCCGAGACCTTCTCTGCCAGATGCTGGACCCTTCCGGTCGTACGGAGCTCATGTATCGTGCCTTCTTTTATTACTGCTATTCCCGCGGAGTCATAACCCCTGTATTCGTGCTTAGCGAGCCCTTCCAGGATAATCTTTGTAGTGTCTCTCTCTCCAATATAGCCCATGATGCCGCACATGCTAATATCATCCTCTCACACTGATCATCAGCAGCAGAGGGAAGTTCCCGTCTGCTGCAACACCATACCATTCTACATTATTTTCACTTAAAGAGGGAACTGATTGGTAAGCAGAAGTACCTATATCCAGCGGACGTTTTCCGGTGAAAAGGTGAGGATGACCTCCGAAGCCGGGGAAATCTTATCTTCTTTCATTTTTTCGACAAGCATCCGTGATTTCAAGACGATATCACCGGTCTGGACTGAAATAAGCGCAGATCCGGTCGCTCTCTCAAGCGTCATGCTAGTTACCGTTCCCCTTAGCATATTCATACCCCGGATCGGTTCTGACAGCGTTGGAAGGAGTGAAATATTCGAAGGATTTATGACTACGGCGCTGTGTTCCTCTCTACCTGATGCGAGGGCATGGATCTTCTGTCCGTCCGAAAGTTTTCGTACAACGCTTCCATTCTCCCTTATCCACGGTCCGTGAACGAGATTTTCTGTCCCGTGCCCTACTATCCTGCCGCGGTAGAGGCTTATGATGTCCGTAGAGACCTCGGTCAGCCACGCGAGGTCGTGGGTAGCAACTATTACCGTAGTGCCCCACTCTTTCCAGGCTGAGACCGCGGCATCCTTGACAAGCAGGGCGCTCGATTCATCGACGTTGGCGGTAGGTTCGTCAAGGATGAGCACCTTGGGGTGGAGCGCCAGCCTTGCGGCCAGAGCCACACGCTGTACTTCACCCCCAGAGAGCCTGTACCAGGGCCTCTGTGCAAATTTTTTCGGGGATAGGCCCACCCGTTCAAGGGAATCATGCACCCTTTCATGGAGGCCCTCTGTCTCATTTCTCAGTCTCAGCCCGTAAGCGATGTTCTCAAAGACGGAGCGCTTCAGGAGATAGGAATTTTGGAGGAGGTATGTCACGTTTTTTCTGATATCCACCACATTGCCGGAGGTATCAGCGCTTTCGAAAGAGAGAGAGCCGCCAGTGTATGGTTCCAGAAAGGCAAGGATCCTCAGAAGAGTGGATTTGCCGCTTCCGTTGGGGCCGACTATGCCGGTAACGCTGCCTTCGCAGATCCTCAGATAGTCGATATCAAGGGTCTGGGGCCCTTTCCCATAGCTGTGGGTGAGATCTCTTATCTCATAAATGATCCTTGGTCCCATTGTGTCTCCTCCGGTCATTGTACCGGTCCTTCCCGGATCCTTTGCCGGATCCGGGAAGGACTCTGCCGTCGGGTCTGAATTTGTCATCATGCCCGGTCTTTTATATTATTTTGGATGCTTCTTGTTCCACTGATCCGAGTTGGGGAAGAAGAGAGGTTCTCCGAACTCCTTGACCTTGAAATCCTTTATGATCATCTGAGCTTCGTCGTCGCAGAGCCAGTTAACGAATTTGACGACATCGGTGTTGTTGACGTTGGAGAACCGCTTCGGGCTTACCTCTATCGCAGCGATCAGGTTCAGAAGGATCGGATCGCCCTCTACGAGCGGAACGATCCTCAGTCCCTTTTTCTTTGTAAGGTATGTAGCCCTGTCCATGATCGTGTATGCGTTGCGCTTATTCGTGAAATCCGTTGTTATCCCGTTTCCGAGCTTGCCAAGCGAGAAGACCGTGTACCACTCGTCCTTCTCTCCGTCGGGGGTGATCCCTGCGGCTTCCCAGACGTTCATTTCAGCAACGTGGGTCCCAGACATGTCGCCGCGGCTGATGAAGGGTGCTCCCTTGGCCGCTATCGTCTTGAAGGCATCGGCGGCTGACTTCATCCCTTTGATACCTGCAGGGTCTTCCTTGGGGCCGAGTATAATGAAATCATTGTACATTATGTCCTGACGGTTCTGCCCGAAGCCTTCCTTTATGAACTGGTCTTCAAGGGCTCTTGCATGTACGACGACCATGTCGAAGTTTCCGGTCTTTGCCTTGTTCAGCGTCGCGCCGGTGCCTGCCTTTTCAATTACAAAGTCGGTTCCGGTCTTCGCTTTGTATGTCTCAGCAAGAAGGGGGACGATCCCGGCGTCTACGGGACCGATGGTGCTTGAAAGTTTGATCGTTCCTGCAAATGCGGGGACGGAAAAGAGCAATATAAGGGTCAATGCAAGTGCTGATCTGATCTTTCTCATGAGAGTGATGACCTCCGTTATTATGTAATGTGCGTTTCTCAGCTGTTTCCCACTCTTCTTCGGATGAAGGAGAGTGAAATGTTCAAGGCGAAAGATATTGCAAGCAAAACGATCCCGAGGGCTATGCCGAGCGCGAAGTCGCCCTTCCCGGTCTCAAGCGTGATAGCGGTGGTTATCGTCCTCGTGTGCCATTTTATGTTGCCGCCCAGCATCATAGCGGATCCGACCTCTCCTATGATCCTTCCATAGGAGGTCAATGCGGCGACCAGGATCTGGAAGCGGCCTTCCCAGAGGCTGGTAACAGCCAGTTTTGCGCCTGATGCGCCCAGAGTCTGAAGCGTAAGGCGCAGCCTGTTGTCAAGTCCTTCGATAGCTGTAGCCGTATAGGAGATGACAATGGGCAGGCCCAGTATGACCTGGCC
>JAKQBQ010000156.1 GCA_029574055.1 Methanobacteriota archaeon | reverse complement strand
GAGAACACATCCCGAAGCGGCAAGCTCTCCTACCCTCCGCACAGCGTATTCCGCAGTGGAGCCGGTGCCGAGCCCAACTGTCATGCCGTCTTTGACATAGTCATCAACCGCCCTTTCCGCGGCGATCTTCTTTAGGTTGGGTTTGTTCGAGGCCATATTCTCCATCTCGGCGAACGTGGAATGTCGTGAACATTTATCATCTTTCCCAGAACTTGGATGATAAATTTACCCGCACCGTTTCCAAACAGGATGATAAAAATAAGGGAGGGGGTCAACCCCCCCCCTTTGGCAGGAGTAACGAGTTTATCAAAACGGAAACGCGTTAAGCGAAAGGCCCGTTGTTCTTCCATGCTGTCTCGGCAGAAGGATCGATATCGACAGTTGGCAGAGGGCTTACCATGTCCCACTCCCAAGATGAGAATCCAATGTAGAAATAGACCCCTATTGACTGTGAGATGTAACCGTCCGACTCTATCCAGCTCCCGGCATACGAAATGTTTGTCGACCAGAACCAAAGATACCAAGAGTATCCGGATAGGGTCCAATCAAAATCCTCGTATTCCCCTTCGAACTCCATAAATTCCTCATAGACAGTTTCAAAGGATCGCGTGTCATGATTCTCGGCATCCCCGATAACAGTGAGCGCGCCCAAACTGCTCATCGAATATGGTATCTCTTCATCATCCAGAGCCGATCTGAGCGCATCGGCGGCAGTGTTCGACCTTGAGCTTAACCACTTGCTTTCGAAAGCAGACTCATCGCCGAAGTCGATATAGAACCAGTAGGTTGTGGAAGCATCATAAGATCCGTCGGCGTAACCCGCGTCGTATCCGATGGTCATTCCATCATCATATCCTGCAACATACCCGTCATCATATCCGTTTTTGTATCCGGAATTATATCCCGCATTGTTGCTTGAAGTGCCGCCGGAGGCGTTCCCGGTTGCGGGTCCGTCTTTGTTTTCCGTATTTTCATTATCAGTGCCGCCTGCAACATATCCGGCTTCATAGCCGTCATCGTACCCTACGGCGCGCCCCGCAGCATATCCGGCATCATAACTGTCACTGAGGGCACCATCGTTTTCATCATCATTCCAGACGATATATCCTGTCATTACACCTAATCCGGCAGCTAACACTATGCCTGTGATCAGAAGTGCGGTTGTTTTTTGAGACATGTTATCTTTCCATATTGGATGTATTGTCCAATTTGTCAATTAATGGTGTACTCTGTATTTATTTGTTTGGATATATCATCCAACCAAACGGAAATATTTTGCAGTAATGTTTTTCGCGCGTATAAGTGCAAAACTAAATTACTCTGATGCCTATTATCAAAACGCATGCGCCTTGCAGCTTTGTATTCCGGAGGGAAGGATTCCGCCTTTGCGTTATATCTGGCACAGCAGATGGGACACGATATCCCATATCTTGTGAGCATTGTGCCGGGAGCAGGGGGGTCGTGGATATTCCACGTCCCGAACATCAATGTTGTGCCCATCATGGCCGGATCCCTCGGGATAGAATTGGTCACCGCAGAGACGTCAGGCACCGAGGAAGATGATATGGCGGCTTTAAAGAACGCGCTTTCTTCTTTGGATATCGACGGAATAGTGGCCGGTGCGGTATGGTCGGATTATCAGTGGGATAGGATGAACGCAGTCTGCGGAGACCTCGGTCTGAAGGTCTTTGCTCCCCTCTGGAGAAAGGATCAGGATACGGTGATCGATGAGATGCTGGAAGCGGGCATAAGGGCGGTCATCGTCGGATGCTACGCCGAAGGCCTCGACGAGTCGTGGCTTGGAAGGGAGATAGATCGGAAAGCCGCGGAAGAGCTCAGGGTTCTCAGAGAAGAATATGGGATAAGCGTCATCGGGGAAGGCGGGGAGTATGAGACCTTGACCGTCGATTCTCCGATGTACAGCAAACCCTTGTCCATAGTAGAATATGAAAAAGAATGGAAAAAGGGGAGCGGAACGCTCCTTGTCAAGCGCGCAGAGCTTGCCGAAAGATGATCAGCGGCTGCTTATGCGCTCGATCGCCTTGACGATGTTGTTGATCTCCTTCTGAGGATCCTTCCACATTCCCGGGGTCCAGACCCTGTGGATGTGCCAGCCTCTTGATTCAAGGTACTTCTGCCTGTGGTAGTCCCTTTCTCTCGTACAGTCGGACATCTCATAGATATGGCTGTCGCATTCTATCCCGAGGATATACCTGTCGTCTTGTTTGATGGCAAGATCGATCTGATACCCCCCTATGCCCACATCCTTCTCTACGCTGTACCCTTTCCTGACAAGCGCGTTGTACACCTTCTCGGTGATCGGCGACTCTCCCGGCACCGGGGGCGCAGACCTCCACCTGTTGTCTCCGAAGGACTCCAAGATGCTTGCTGCGAGATCCTTGTTGCCGTTGCTTACGGCTTCGGCATACTGCAGATATTTCTTCAGTATCCTGGGACCGTCGTTCTTCGCGGTCTCCACCTGAAGCTCCTCGGGGTCGAAGGACAGCACGATGTGGATCTTCTTCCTCGAACGGCTGATGGCCACATTCAGGCGGTTCTCTCCTCCCCTGTTGTTGAGCCAGCCGAACCTCTGCATGAGTTTTCCCTCTTTGTTCTTGGCGTAGCCGATGGAGAAGATGATGACATCCCTCTCGTCTCCCTGGACGCTCTCGATGTTCTTGATGAAAAGGCCCACGTCCTCCCCGTTATCGAACCTGACCATTTCCTCATTGACCGCTCTTCCGAAGTCGGGGTCCCTTGCCGATTCGTCGTCAATGAGGTCGTTGATCAGGTCTCTCTGGGAGACGTTGAACGTTATTATTCCCACAGTCTCATTGTTCTTCCTTGTCTTGAAGAAGTTCTTAAGGAGATCCACGACTATCCTAGCTTCCTGGACGTTCGACTTGTTCGCCCATTCCCCGCTAACTTTATGGACCTCTATCGGAGGCCTATCGGGCTCGACCACATTCGGCGAGACATACAGCCTGCCGCCGTAGAATGCGTAGTTGGAGAAAGCGATAAGCTCTTCGTATTGCGAGCGGTAGTGGAAGTTCAGCAGGATGTTGTCGTAACGGGACCTTGCGAGATCCAGGAGGCTTTCTTCTTCAAGGACTGCGGAGACCTCGTCTTCTTCGCTGTCGTCATCTTCGTTCCCATACTCTATGCGCCCGGAACCGAGGTTGGACGGGCGGAGCTGCTTGTGGTCGCCCGCGACCACGACCTTCTTTGCACGGTAGATCGAAGGCACTCCCTTTTCAACATACATCTGCGAGGCTTCATCGAATATCAGGAGATCGAACAGCCCCATCTCCAGCGGCATTATCTCGGATACTACCTCAGGTGTCAGCAGCCAGATCTTCACACCTTTGAACAACTCGTAGCTGTAGCGGTTAATGAACTTGTTAAGGCTCCATTTCCTCTTGTTCTCTATGATCCTCACAATATCGCCGCGGCGCTTGGACTCCGTTATGAAACGGATGTCATTCTGCAGTATCTCTTCCACGCGGTCCCTTGTGAGCTTTTTCTTCTCGCCGATCTTGCGGTCCATGTCCGCTACGATGCTGTCGAAGTCCTGGATATCTTGAAGCAGGGCCTTGTGGTCGGCATCGAACCTCTGCAGGTGGTGGTGCATACCGGCTTCGATCCCCGGCATCACTCCGGACATCGTGAAGCCTGGCTGGCCAATTCCCTTGCAAGCTGGGAACCGCTTGTGGAACGTGCCGAAAAGATGAGGATACCTCTGCTCCTGGAGAATGTATGGGAGCACGGGCCCGACCTGCACAGAACGTTATTGGACAAGATCGGTTCTCCATTCTTCGGGTTCTGCCTGGACGTGGGCCATCAGCACAGTTTTTCGAGCAGTCCTTTGTCGTCGTGGCTGGAAAGCCTTTCGGGATATCTCAGGGAGATCCATCTCCACGACAACGACGGAAGAGGAGACT
>JAKQBQ010000139.1 GCA_029574055.1 Methanobacteriota archaeon | reverse complement strand
TCGCCGACATCGACGAGGTGTTCGAAGATATGTCCCGAGCGATCGTATCAAAGATACTCGCAGACGCCTACGAGAAGATCAGAAGCTCTTCGACCAGTGGGGAAAGCGGTATAATGGATGCAGCGAAGGATCTTTTCAGGTTGGAGGTGGAATGATGTTCCCAAAGGACAGAATGAGGCGTTTGCGTTCCCGCGAAGGGATCAGACAAATGATCACAGAGACAAGACTGCACCCTGATGACTTCGTCCTCCCGCTGTTCTTCGACGAGTCGATCGATTCCGTGAAGTATACCGGATCCATGCCGGGAGTTCCCACTTATCCGCTCAGCGATGCGGGTAAAGTTGCCGAAAGGCTTAGCTCATCGGGCATTAACGCGGTCATGCTCTTCGGAATACCCAGGCATAAAGACTGTGAGGGTTCCGGCGCATATTCGGAAGAAGGAGTGGTCCAGAACGCAATAAGGAAAATAAGATCGTGTTCGGACCTGATCGTAATGGCGGATCTCTGCATGTGCGGATACACCGACCACGGACACTGCGGCATATTGTCGAACGGGAAGGTGGATAACGACCTCACTCTTACTTATTACGGAAAGATCGCGGAATCGCTTGCGGCCGCCGGCGCCCATGTGGTCGCCCCGAGCGGAATGATGGACGGGCAGGTGGCATACATCAGGGAAGCGCTGGACGATTCCGATCACAGCGATATTCCGATAATGGCATACAGCGCAAAGTTCTGCAGCTCTTTCTACGGCCCGTTCAGAGAAATAGCCCGCTCTTCCCCATCGGCCGGCGGGAGGGAAAGCTACCAGGTGGATCCTGCTAACGGCAGGGAAGCGGTGTTGGAGATGCGCAGGGATATTGAGGAGGGTGCGGACATCGTAATGGTAAAGCCGGCCATGCCGTACCTTGACGTGATAAAGCAGGCAAGGAGCGAGTTCGATGTCCCTATCGCGGCGTATCAGGTCTCCGGGGAATACGCAATGATCAAGGCAGCGGCCGCGAAGGGGTGGCTGGATGAACGCCGGGCAATGATGGAATCTTTGGTCTCAATAAAAAGGGCCGGCGCGGACATTATCATATCCTATTTCGCAGAGGATGCCGCCAAGGAGCTGGAACAATGAAAATAGACGCATCGGCCCGCTATTATGAAAACATGAAAAGGATGACCCCCGGCGGGGTGTCGAGCCCGGTCAGGGCATTCGAACCAAATCCAATATTCATGGACAGCGGGAAAGGCTGCATGGTGACTGACGCGGACGGGAACGATTATATCGATCTATGCATGGCATACGGCCCCCTCATCCTTGGCCATTCCCACCCGTCGGTGATATCGGCAGCGGAACAGCAGATCAAAATGGGAACGGTGTTCGGCGCACCTTCCTTCCCGGAGATGGAGCTTATTTCGGAGATAACGAAAAGGGTGCCCTGCGCAGAGATGGTGCGCCTGACGAACTCCGGCACCGAGGCGACCATGCATGCAATACGCTTGGCGAGAGGATGCACCGGCAAACGCGGCATCATAAAGATCAGAGGCGGGTTCCACGGGTCGCACGATGCCGTCCTTTCGGACGATTCGCAAAAAGGACTGAAGAATGGGATACTCTCGGAGACCGCTTCATGCACGTATACGGCCGAGTACAATTCAGAGGAGGATATCGAGTCTATGCTTGAGAAGAACGACGATATCGCTGCTGTCATAATGGAGCCTGTGCTTGGGAACGCGGGCGTGGTGGCTCCGAATAAGAATTACCTGAAGAATGTCAGGAAAATGACCGATGCGGAGGGCGTTCTGCTGATATTCGACGAGGTGACCACGGGGTTCAGATTATCAGCAGGCGGGGCGCAAGAGCTGTATGATGTGACCCCTGACCTGTGCACAATGGGCAAGATAATGGGCGGTGGCTTTCCCGCCGGAGCTTTGGCCGGGAAAGAGGACATAATGAGGTGTCTTGCCCCCGAAGGGAAAGTGTATCAGGCAGGCACATTCTCCGGCAATCCTGTGACGGCCGCCGCCGGAGCGGCGGCATTGAGAGAGATGACCCCGAAGAAGTACGCCTCCCTGAACAAGATGAGTTCGGCGCTCGTATCTTCCATTTCGGATTCTTTGGAAGACCATGAGATACAGGCGGCGGTCAATTCGGTCGGCTCGATGTTCCAGATATTCTTCGGCATTGATTCCGTGAGCAATGGAACAGAGGCTCAGGGATGCGATAGGAAAAGGTTTGGGGATCTCTTCAGGCGCATGCTCGATTCCGGGATATACATGCCGCCGTCTGCTCTCGAGGTGAATTTCCTTTCCACTGAGCACGGGCCGGCGATCGCCCAATTGTCTGAGGAATTCGACAAGAACCTGGGGTGCATCAAATGATCATAGGCACAAGGGAAAGCAGGCTGGCGCTTGCTCAGACGGACATATTCATCAAAGCTGTTGCCGCACACTCCGACAAAGAAATGAGAATAAAGACCATAAAAACCGCAGGGGATGCCGACCAGACATCCGACCCTAAGGACATGGGGGGATACGGGGCATTCGTAAGAGAATTGGATCATGCCCTGATGATGAGGGAGATAGATGCATCCGTGAACTCCATGAAGGATATGCCTGTCTTCAGAGAGCTGGATATAACGATAGGTGCGGTGCTTCCAAGAGCTTCCTGCGAGGATGTCATACTCCCTATGCGCTTGGATGAGCTCCCCCGCGGCGCAGTGGTGGGTTCGTCGTCTGTCCGAAGGACCGTCATCCTTCAAAACATCCGCCCGGACCTGGAGATCAGAGGATTGAGAGGCAATATCGATACAAGGCTCAAAAAATTGGATCGGGGAGATTACGACGCCATAATACTTGCAAAGGCCGGGCTGGAGCGCCTTGACATAAAAAGAGAGATGCATTTGCTCAGCATAGATGAGTTCGTGCCCGCCCCGGGGCAGGGCGCGATAGCGGTCGCCTGCAGGTCATCTGATGATGACACCATTAGCATTCTCGATAAAGTAGACGATGCTGTCACAAGAAAGGAGACACAGGCTGAACGCAGCATAATGAAGCTCATGGGCGGCATATGTTCATCGCCCATCGGGATAAATGCGAAGAAAGATGGCAATAAGCTGAGAATAAGGGCGGTGTTCTTCGACGGAGGCGTTCTCAGAAGGTACGATTCCATGATACCGCTGCATCATACCGCCTCCGACCTGGAGGAAGTGGTAGCCGGATTGAGAGGGGATATTCGATGAAGGAGGTGGTATATCTTGTAGGGGCGGGACCCGGAGACACGGATCTGATCACCTTGAGAGGATTGGAGCTTCTGAGGACAGCGGATGTCGTCGTGCATGATGCGCTCATTGATCCCGAAATACTGAAAGAATGCAGAGGTGCCCTGCTGATAGACGCCGGCAAACGCGGAGGGGACCATAAGATGAGCCAGAATGAGATCAACAACACGCTCATAGAGCTTGCGGGCTCCGGCAAGAAGGTCGTCCGCCTGAAAGGCGGGGACCCGTTCCTCTTCGG
>JAKQBQ010000129.1 GCA_029574055.1 Methanobacteriota archaeon | reverse complement strand
CTTCTCCGGCGGCTTTTCTGAACAAGTACAGCCACAAGATGTTGGTGGATATAGCTCGGTCCGCGTTCGTGACCGTCAAATACTTCAAGGTCGCATCCCTCGGCGACAACATCAATGCTGCGGAACCGTTCCTTTGGATACTGTCCGAGAACGACAAGGATCTGAAGGGCAGGCTTCTCTGACGGTTCAGAGAGGAGGCCTCTCCTCTCTCCCGTCGGAATAACTGATGAACCTTTCCGTTCCTTTGGGATGGAACTTGTCTATGAGATCCCAAGGCCAGTTCTCGAACTCTTTTCTCCTTATGTGCTCCATGGCCTCTCTGACATCCTTGTCCTTCTCCAGGATCACCGGCCCGAAGGACGACATCTTCTCGCCGATGGGTTCGCCTTCCAGCAGCCAATACGTCCCTTCGGCATCCCCGTTGACCACCTCAACATCCTCGTCCCCCCTGAGTTTGAATCTCTGCAGAGCCTCATATTCATCCCCGCCGAACCTGACCTTGCTGCCTTCGATGAAATAAAGGTTCCTGTTGACCGTGGAAGATACCGCAGGCAGCGTTATTTTTGACATTGGGGACATTTTGATCAGGAGTATCCTGACGTTGTGGTCCTTGTCGGCCGCCCATGAGACGCTGTTGGGTGGAAGCGCATCGAAGCCGTCATAGCTTCCGGCTATCACCTTCACCGAGTATTCTCCGCCTTCCTCATCGTTATACTTTATTACGGGTATATCCTCAGACCACATCATCCTCACTTCCGGCTGTGACCCCTTATCCTTCAGCGGGAGATTGAGCATTATCTGGGTTATGTTGTTGGGGTTGGGGCGGTCGTCGTAGGCAAGGGGGTACATCTCGTCATGCAGGTACATGCTGCCCGCGGACACCCATTGGACATCCCCGAACCCATATCTTCCTTGGTTGCCCATCGAATCGAAGTGATCCACGAATCCGATCTCCGGTACGGTTATGGTCTCGTACCCCCAATGCGCATGCATCGGGAATCCCGGAACGACCTTCCCATGGTACATTCGGAAACCGAATTCTTTTTTGTAATCCCTTCCGAGGTTCCTGCCGCTTATCTCGCGCAGCGGCGGAGCCTGCTGGGCATTCCCCTTCGGATAATCGTCGGTATGGTGCGAGGCGAAAACGAACGGATCCTCCGTATCCCAATGAAGCTTCAGATACTGCGTCTTTATGACCGGGCCCGTTTTCTTCCTTCCGAACATCTGAGGATCACTCATACGCTAAAGGAACAATAGGTTAAAAATATCAGCCCTGTTACGGTTGAAACATGGTCGGAGATACCGGAGGGCAGGAGGGGGTCAGGCTCAACAGATTCCTCAGCGAGGCCGGAGAGGCATCAAGGAGGGGGTCTGACAGGATCATCGAAGAGGGCAGGGTGACCATTGACGGTCGAACCGCAGTGCTCGGCGATAAAGTATTTCCGGGAAGCAAAGTATGCGTTGACGGCAGAGAGGTCAAAAGGGTCACCGAGGACATCATCCTCGCTTTCTACAAGCCTGTGGGGATAACCTCGACCTCCGACCCCGGCGATGAGAACAACGTCATTGCATTCATCGGATACCCGAAGAGGATATTCTCCATAGGAAGGCTGGATAAAGATTCAGAGGGGCTTCTGCTGATGACGAACAACGGCGAGCTTGCCGACAGGATCATGCGTTCCAAGAACGAGCATGAGAAAGAATACGTTGTCAGGGTGAACAAGGATATCACCAAGGATTTCATAATGAAGATGTCCGAGGGCGTGCTTTTGGATGACGGGCGGGTCACGAAGAGATGTTTCGTCGAGTCCACCGGACCAAGAGAGTTCAGGATCATACTGAGGCAGGGGCTCAACAGGCAGATCAGAAGGATGTGCGAACAGCTGGGTTATGAGGTGAAGAACCTTAAGCGCACGAGGGTGGTCAACATTACGCTGGGAAATCTCAAAGAAGGGCGCTACAGGGACATATCCAAAAGAGAAAGGGAAGAAATGTACGAAAAGCTCGGCCTCAAGTGACCTTTGCCGGACCGATATTAAAAGTGAAAAGGAAGGGGCGTGAGCCCCTGTTTATGTTTATTCCGTTCCCCTTGAGACCTTTTCCATCAGTCCCTGGGAGTCCTTTATCTCCGAGTCGGACATCTGGAGCCTGTTCTGCAGCTGGTATTCCGTGTGCTGAGACATGCAGTCCACGTGGGACACCAATATTCCCTCGTCGGTGGCAACGAACTTGACGGTTATGGGCGTGCTTCTGGTGACGCCGTCCGGCAGGTCCATCTCGAACTCTCCCACGCTGTACCCGTCGATGAGGTCGATCCTCTTTCCCTCCTCGTTGTTGGACGCGGAGTTCTCGTATATCTCCACCTTGATGGAGGACTGGCCGTCGTCGATGGGGAAGTAGGTCTTCGTCGAGACGATGGGGAGCACCTCGTTCCTGAAGATGATGTTGGAGATCATCTCCCTTCCGTCGTCGTACATCGCTTTGATCCCGAAGGACTTGCTCAGGACGTTGTGCACGGTGAGTTCTCCTTCCTTGGGAACGTATACCTCGCCTGCAGCGGCCGCCGCAGCCGACTCTTCCGCGCTTGCCCAGTTGTGGGACTTGGCGAATATGGCCGCTCCCTTTGCGATGGACTGGTCGGGGTCGAACACCCTGACGTTGGCGTCCGGGTATTTTTGGGTTATGCCGTTCTTTACCTGGGGCATCCTGGATGATCCGCCCACGAGTATGACGTCGTCGATATCGGTTATGGCGAAATCCTTCGATGCGAGGGCGCTCTCGATTATGTCGAGGGTGGTCTGCATGAGAGGCGCGGTAGCGGCCTCGAACTCTGCCCTTGTTACGGTGTATACTGCCTTCTTCCCTCCGACCGTGAGCGTTCCCTTCGTGGATTCAGCGGACGAGAGCCTCTTCTTTATGGTCTCTGAATCGAGTATAAGGGATTGCTTGACATCATCATCGTCCTCAAGCTCGCTCTCATCGATATCATTCTCTTCGCATACTTTCTGCTTGATTATCTTTATGAGGGCCTGATCCCAATCCTTTCCTCCGAGAAGCCTCTCGCCGTCTGTTGCCACCGCTGTGAACGCGGTGCCGTCGATCTCCAGGATCGTGACGTCGAATGTGCCCCCTCCGAGGTCGTATACCATGACCCTCTTCTTCCCCTCTGCTCCCGCGCCGAATCCAAAGGATATCGCCGCTGCGGTGGGTTCGTTGATTATGGTCACATCCTCAAGCCCGGCTACCTTCCCCGCTGTTTTTGTGGCATCCCTCTCGGTCTGCCCGAAATATGCGGGGCAGGTGATCACAGCCCTTTTGATGTCCACGCCGTGGTTGTCGTTGAAGTCGTTGATCATCTTCCTAAGGATGGCCGCCGACAATGTCACGGGGGTATATTTCTCCCCGTCGATGTCCACTTCGTAGTCTGTCCCTATCTGCCTTTTGATGGCTGTCACTACCCTTTCCATCGGGTACATGATGGCCATGTCCTTGGCTGGGGATCCGACTATGATCTCTCCGTTCTCATTGAAGAGGATGACCGACGGCGTTGTGTCTTCCTGTTCGAAGTTCTTCTCTACCACCGGGTCTCCCTCATCGTCTATGAACGCCAGACACGAGTATGTCGTGCCTAGGTCAATTCCGATCAAATATTCATTGCTCATTTCTCCTCATCTCCTTCTGTTTCTTTCTTTTCCGAAAATCTGTAGATCTTCACCTTTTCTTTCAGGAGGACGCGTCCCTGGTACACGTACCCGTCCGACATCCTCTCAGCTACCATACCGTTCTTTCCCTCATCGTCGGTGGGTATGACATCGACGATCCTTTGGTGTGTTGTGTTCAATTTCTCGTATTTGCTGGGGCCGATCTGCACGCCGCAGTCGACCAGGATGTTCTCCATGTCGACCCCGTACGCTTCGAACGAGCTCAGTATGTCCTTTGGCGAGAAAGTGTCCAATTTAGCGTTCATTCCGGCGCAGAGCTTGA
>JAKQBQ010000117.1 GCA_029574055.1 Methanobacteriota archaeon | reverse complement strand
GTCGTCCAGGACCCTTCCGATCACGGTCACCGGATAACGGGATACAGGGAGGCCGTCATCGCCGCTCAGCGGCGTAGGCCCGAAGAATATGCACAGCGCACCCACCCCGGGCCAATATGCGATGTCCCCCACCTTCAGCTTTTTCACCAATTCCTTGGGGTCGGCATAATCCACCGGCATCTCGAAATATATCTGGCACCCCAGCATGTTGATGGGGGCGGTAAAAGGTAAAGAGAGCCAGATGGCATTGGAGATATCGGAATCGTCAAGCTCGGCGAGGTATTCGCCGTTCCTTGTTCTTATCCGGATGCCGCTCATTGCCATCGGCCCCTTTGGGTTTATTTTCTCTCGAACAGTTTTCTTATCTCTTTCCCGACGACCTCAAGCTGCAGATTCCTCTCTTCCTCTTCCAGCCTCTTGAGGTTAACAAGGCCGGCCGCCCATTCGGCGCGCCAATCATCCTTGAATTTGCCGGATTCGATATCTTTGAGCAGGGATCTCATGCCTTTGGCGGACTCCTCGGTTATGACCCTGTCCCTTCTCGTGAGCCCGCCGTACTCGGCGGTGTTGGAGACGACATTCCACATAAGCTCGAAGCCGCCTTTGTTGATCAGGTCGTCGATCAGCTTTACCTCATGAAGAACTTCGAAATACGCCATTTCCGGAGGATATCCTGCATCGACGAGCGTCTTGAAGCCTGCTTTGATAAGGCCGGTCAGCCCGCCGCAGAGGACGGCCTGCTCGCCGAAAAGGTCCGTTTTCGTCTCGTTGTCAAAGGTGGTCTCGAATACTCCCGCGCGGGTAGAGCCAAGGCCTTTCGCAAGTGCCAGAGCGATCTTCTTTGCGTTCCCCGTTGCGTCCTGGTGCACGCAGACCAGCGCCGGAACGCCGAATCCCTGGAGGAACATCTCTCTTTCCATGTCGCCGGGAGATTTGGGCGCCATCATAATAACGTCGACATCCTTTGGCGGAGTGATGAGCTTGTATGTTATTGCGAACCCATGGGCGAACTCGAGCGCGGCGCCCTTTTTGAGGTTTGGCTCTACGTATTGCTTGTATATGTCAGGCTGCACCTCGTCGGGCAGAAGGATCATCACGACGTCCGCTCCTTTCACGGCGTCTGCGAACTCCGCTACTTTCAGACCGTCCTCTTTCGCCTTCTTCCAGGACTTCCCGTCCTTCCTCGCCCCGATGGTCACGTCCAATCCTGAGTCGTGGAAACAGAGCGACTGCGCTCTTCCCTGCGAGCCATATCCCAGCACTGAGATCTTCTTTCCTTTGAGGACATTGATGTCCACATCCGAATCGTGGTAAATGTGCATTTAGATCCACCTTAAGATAAGAGGTTCAATTCTTTGATACACTAATACTTATCGCAGACCGTCGGCATCACAAGCGCATGCTCGGAAATTCATTCGATCGGTTCGACCCCGTCTTTCTCGATTATTGATATGCATGATCTTTTCAGATCCGGGACCAGCTCAAAAGATACAGACCATACAATGCGGAGATCGACATCGCCGAAACGATGTGCCAGGATGTCTCCGATCTTTGCAAGCTCATTCCAGTTGATCTCTTGGTGCTGTTGCGAAAATCCTATTGACAAGCGTCTGACCGCCTCTCCTATTTGGAAGATAGAGAACGCGCAGCTGCTATGGATCATATAATTATCAAAAAAATCATCTTCGGACAACCCTTCGACCGTCTCTTCGATGCGCTCACAATATTCGATCACAGTGCGTATATTCTCGACATCACACCTCATCATAGATAAGCCCCCTTTTTTTGAGTACCACTTCGAAGACGTCAGACCCGAGAATGTAATTCGAGTGCGCCTGTCCGTGTATTCATAGCGGTTCCTTTGCACACACCGATTGGCGGCAAGAGACAAGATTACTCGTTGTCGGCGGGTGTCAGCTCCGCTGCATCCCTCCGATTGTCACCGGGGTATCTCGGCTTGTCATACCTGACGATTTCGCCGGTCTTTGGGTCGCGGTAGCCGGTCCTTGCTACACCGCCCCCGCCCCCGCCCCAGTATTTCCACCTATCCTTTTCTTCGAGACCTTTGTCCATCAAATCACCCTGAATACGAGAACAAGTATTCCATTATATTTATACTCCTCTACGAACTCGCGCTCAAGACCTCTTTGTAGTATTATCTCCCACTCCATTTTGTCCGCTGATGTCATACTTCCTATGGGAAGAGCCACGCCTTTGGACGGGGGAACCAGTATCTTTTCGATAACAGGAATTTCGTTTTTGTTTGCAAACCCATGAGCAACCTCGATCCTCGTCGTTGTAGACTGGAATGATCTATGAACCATTGTGTCTCCGGGTCTGAGGTTCAATGCGATTGTGTTTCTTCCATCGTTACCGCTGTAAACAATGATCCCCTCTTTGAGTTCCGACTGCGAGATAAGATTAGTCAACCCGTCGATCTTCTCGATGTCGCTGGGAACGAATTTGGATACGTCACCCTGTAGCGGTTTGTTGAACTGTGATGGATGTGTGGTGTATTCTTTGATGAGGGACTTGGCACCGGGTGTTTTCTCTACTATCGGGATGGTAATATCATCCCGGAGTTTGTTAAGGCGCTTAATGTCTACTTCCTTGTATTCGGTTGCGGTACCGGCCTCATGGTTCGGAAGGTTTTCCATCCGGTCTAACAGTTTCACACGTGCCCCTCTCTGCTCTTTCGACAGTCCCCTTCCTGTCATTTCTTGCTCAGTAAGATCACTTCTGTAGAGCGGTACCGCCTTTCCCTTTGTCTGTTCTTCCAGATGCTCCCTTTGCATCTTATTGTCAATGTCTTTTGCCCTGATCTTTTGGTTACTGTATGCAGTTACGCTCGCAGCCGTGGTTTCCTGCTTGATGATATTCGACACGGTCATCCTTTCTTCGCTCTCTGTTCGCGTAGGGCTTCCGTCTGCATGCTTCGCCGTCCTGCGTTTCGCCCGCCATTTCCTGTATCTCACACCCGCAGGCACTGCTCTCCCCCTCTTGTTCTCATTTTTTCATTTCCTTTGGACACCTCTGCGTTCCGGTTTGTTGTCGAAAGCGCGGATCGGGCTGTCCGGCAGCGGTTTATCAAAGAAAACTATCCTCTACCTTTGCTGTACAGTTAGTATAACTCGGGAGATCGGCAAAAGTAGAGCGTTCGTATTGCCCGCACAGGCCTCTGCAAAATCAGTTTATAATACGCGACCCATTTCTTATCGGGGAGAGTGCGGTAACGGTCCCCGAAGGGACCGGGTTCTCTACGGGAACCACTCGTCGGTCGTCAACGACAACCGTTATCCGGATCTTGCCGGATGGTTGTTGCATAAATTATGCACCTCCTCCCGGGTCGGTTCCGGATCCGCCGGGGTTAGAATGTTCGGCGGATCCGAACTTCCCAACTACCGGTGGTCTTAGCAGGAACGGAGGGGTATCTCAACCGTTTTTTTACAATCAATGAGGTAGGAAAATAAGGAAAAAGTTTTTGTCTGGGTACTCAGAACTTGCAGCGCCCTTTGATCAGCGGCAGCGCGGGGTTCGCAGGTATCATCGGAGTGATATCCTCCTCGCAGTCGATGATTATCTCCACAAGAC
>JAKQBQ010000106.1 GCA_029574055.1 Methanobacteriota archaeon | reverse complement strand
GCTTGTGGTACCCATCGGATGTCTGAGGGACTGACGGTTCGAGTAGGAATCCGCACAGCATCAATGCCGCAGAGCATCTTTTGCTTCTTTGTAGATCCTTTCCGTCGGATATAGGTCCACAGTTCCCGGTTCGGCGGTAATGAACTTGAGCCCCGTAGTGTCGGCAAAGCGTTTGCACCCATTCTCGAGCTCTTCGTCCTTGATGCCTATGCCGGTGTCTATCTTCACCGCATTCCTATATCCGAACAGCTCGAAGACCTCCTTGAGAGTGTGGATGTCCATGATCTCGAAACCTTTGGTCATATCCAGCGCTTTAGAGTACTCATCCCAGTTCTCGGCTATCGCCGGCGTGACAAAGAACATCCCGGCGTGCTTCCTGACGAAATCGCAGTATCTGGAATGGCCTCCTACGGCTACTCCTATGCAGTCATCGCATACCTCTTCATTCCCATCTCGGAACGCGAACACCGGGATGTCAAGCTTTTCGGAGGCCCATTTGGAGACATCCCATCCGGCATTCCCACACATCCCATAGTATAGGGCGATAACGTCAAAGCGGGTTTGGAAGCGCTTCAATTGATCCTCTATGGTCTGACGAAGGACATCGGGAAATGCGTGGAGGCCCAGTTTGTTCATGAAAATGACCACATTGAATCCGTTGTTCCTGTCGACACCATCGAAACCGTTATCGAAGTCCCACTCGCATATGGCTGTGAAAGGAATGCCCTTCTTCTCAAGCTTTCTTTTAAGGGTGTTCGCCGGCGGAGTATCGATCAGATAGATATTCTTCTCCTCGGTCTCTTTGCTGAGGGAGTAGATTATCTCGTCCTCCAAGATAGGGCAGCCGATAATCCCCAAGGTACCTTTCGCCATAAGTTTGGAATGGGCTGTGCCGTTATATAGCTATCCTTTTGTTACTTAAGTTGACCGATCGTGAATCGACTTCAGATATTGGGGTGTCAGGATGGGTAGTAGAAGCGTGAAGGGGGGGATTCGAACCCCCGAGTCCTACGGACAATAGCTTAGCAGGCTATCGCCTTACCAGGCTGGGCTACCTCCACTCAGTGCAACTGAAGACGAGAATCGGTTTTAAGCTTTCCTATTGGACAAATGGTCTTTTTGCAATGGTGTATGTCGGTGCCGCCGGCCGAAGGACGCACATTGTAAAAAATCTATCATAATCGATTTTTTATTCAAAAATGTAAAAAAATCTATCATAATCGACTTTTTCACATACTTTAAATAGTAACAACTCTGTTCAAAGACATGGATCGCCCGGAGAACATGGTAATCCGCGAAAAATATCTGAATGCTCTTATCAGAATGAAAGATAAACGCGATGTTATAAAAGCCGTAACAGGAGTAAGAAGATGCGGAAAGTCCACCATCCTTCTGCAGTTCAGGGATCACCTGGTCTCTTCGGGCGTATCGGATGCTAACATAGTCTCGTTCAATTTCGAATCCATGACAGTACCCGGGGTAAAGGATGCTGAGTCTCTATACAGACTATTAGAAAAGAGCATAACATCCGAGGAGACGACGTACTTTCTGCTGGACGAGATACATCGCGTAGAAGGTTGGGAAAAAGCTGTCAATTCGATCAGAATTGACCGCAAAGCCAACATTTACATAACAGGCTCCAATTCGGTCATCCTTTCCGGCAAGCTTACAAAAGATCTCACCGGTAGGTTCATCGAGATCCCCGCGCACCCGATGTCGCTCGGCGAGTTCATGGAACTGAATGGAATTGATGATGAGGCCGCCGCTCTCGATCGCTACATGAAACTGGGTGCCCTTCCCGTTATAAACTCCGGTTATGAGGATGCCGACGCAAGGAACATG
>JAKQBQ010000100.1 GCA_029574055.1 Methanobacteriota archaeon | reverse complement strand
GCAAGGAGCAGCGCGGCCGCCGCACCGACGGCGCTGCCTGTGGCAGCCCTCACAGCACGCATCCCCTGTCCTTTCATCAAAAGCTTGTGGCCTGGAAGAGTGGTCAGCACCTCGTCGGGATCCGGCGCGCCTATGAACACGGAGGGAACGAAATCGACGAAAGAGTGGACCACAGATGCCGAGATGATGCATGAGGACACGATGATCGGGACGTTGATAGGGGACGTGAAGGACGAGACGAATGATTCCAAGACAGGATATGACGCAAGCATTATCGATGCCAGGGTGTTGACGTGTATCCCCGGGACCAATCCGGTGAATGTACCGATCAGAGAGCCCGCTATGCATGCTGCTGCTACCAAGAGAATAAGTTCCGGCCCCACGCCCGAACTACCTGCTGTCCAACACTTAAAACAAAGAACTACAGTTAGCCTAATGGCTCCGCGATGACAGCTTTCCTGTCTTCTAAAGATACGTCCAACATCCTTTTGACGACGATGCCGAGACGCCTGTTTATCTCTTCTATGTCCCCGCCTTTGTTGAAAACCACCATGACATCTTTCACAACAATCCCGTTCTCCCTCAAAGCACCGATTATAGCGGACAGCGTCCCTCCCATGCTCACCATATCGTCGACGATGACTACTCTATCCCCCTTGCTCAGGCCGTTGATGTAGATGACCCTGTCAGAGTATCCTGTTTTGTATGAGACCATGATCTCCCCATCCAGGCCGTACTGCCTTTTCCTGAGTATTGTGTAAGGTATGCCCGTTCTCATCGACAGCGGCACAGCCAGCGGTATCCCCATTGCCTCCGGCGCAAGGATGCGGTCGCAATCGAGATCGCATACAGAAGCCATCCAATCTATTATCTCATCCATGATCTCCGGTTCCATCTTCGGCACGCCGTCGGTGACCGGGTGCACCAGATACGGATATCCGTTCCTGTCGATGACGGGACTCTGCATTATGCTGGCTTTCAGTTTCTCATGCATCGCACGTATAACACGATACTGCTTTTTTAATTGTGCTTCTTCACTTTACTGAACTTGCTGTTCATCAGGGGGATAACTATCAGAAGAGGCAAGAGCGGTATGAAGACGATTGTAACCACTCCAACCGAGTCCTGCAAGAACATATAAAAAAAGACCGCCAGCAATGCAGCCATAAGAAGCAAAGCCGCGCCGGCAATACGCAGGATCCTCTTCGCATCATATCCTCTGCGTTGTTCTTCCGTCATTGCATAGTATCCAGCGACCGTAAGCATGCTCCCTCCGTATCCGAGCAGTAAAACAATGCCTATTATTGCGATCGGAAGCACTCCGAAGGCGATCACGAACCAAAACACGAATGACAATTCCATACAGTGAATCATTGGGTTGTGGATATTAATTCATTATCGTCGCCGGCCGCGAGGGTCCATGTTGGGAGAAAACCATGGAAACCGAGCAAAGGATTCAACACGGCCGTCCAGTGACATTTTTATAAATCACCGATTATAATGGCTTGATTCAAATGGACATCGAACAGAGAATGGCGATAGTGACCAGAAATACCGAGGAGATAGTCACAGAGGGGGAGCTCAGAGAACTTCTTTCTAAGAAGGAGACGCCCAGGGCATATATCGGATTCGAGCCTTCAGGACTTGTTCATTTGGGATGGGCGCTGGTCACGTCCAAGATCAAGGACCTTGCGGACGCAGGGTTCGAAGTGATCGTTTTCTGGGCGGATTGGCATGCGTCCATCAACGACAAGCTCGAGGGCGACCTCGATAACATAAAGGCATGTGCCAGATACATGGAGGATTGCTTCAGGGCTCTTGGTGTTCCGGAGAACGGGGTGAAGTTCGTCTATGCAAGCGAGATACTCACCGATATCGATTACTGGGAGAAGGCGATAAAGGTCGCCAAGGCCACCACCCTGTCCAGAGTGAAGAGGGCGATGACGGCCTTGGGCCGCTCCGAGGACGAGGGGGAAGTGGATTTCTCAAAGCTTCTCTATCCTATACTGCAAGCGACCGACATCTTCAGCATGGATATCGATCTGGCTTATGCGGGAATAGATCAGAGGAGGGCGCACATGCTTGCAAGGGATGCAGCGGAGAAACTCGGCTGGAAGAAGCCTGTAGCACTCCACACCCCCCTTCTGCCGGGATTGAAAGGCGGGAGCAGGATGGATCCGGCGGCTTTCAAGATGTCTAAAAGCGATCCAAGCGGCAGCATCAACATCCACGATGATGACGAAGCCGTGAGAAGCAAGATGAAAAAGGCCTACTGCCCGCCCGAGAAAGAGAAGGAGGCGGAGAACCCCATTCTCATGCTATGCAAATACGTCATATTCCCCCGCCTCGGCAGGATGGACATATCGAGGCCGGAGAAATTCGGCGGAGATCTGTCCTTTTCAAATTATGAGGAGCTCATCGGATCGTATTTCTCGGGATCGCTGTTCCCGCTGGATCTGAAGAACGGGGTCTCGGATGCCTTGATAAAAATACTCGGGCCGGTAAGAGAATACTTCATCGAGCACCCCGGCAGCTATGACGATATGAAGCGTATTTTCGAAGGATCCGCCAAGCTCAGATGATATCGTCCTGCCGGTCTCCCCGTATCTCTCTGAAGACTTCCATCGTCTTCATCATGCACATGTGCAGCATGGCCTCGACATCCCCTATCCCGGACAGTCCGGCCGCGCCGCCGTGGCCTCCGCCGTCCGTATCCGTCTCTCCGCTTATCCCGCCGAGTATGTTTCCCAGATGTATGCCTCTCCTGACGGCCTCCTGAGTGGCTCTGGCGCTTATCCTGAACTCCTCGTCCCTCTGAGAACCCACAAAAGCAACATCCGCACCTATCATCATGAGCGCCCTGCAGGAAGAAGACTCAAAACTCCCACCGTATGAGATGGAGACGATCATATCCCCGACGCGGTCGAACTTCACTCTTCCGACGGCCTTCATGACAGCTATCCTCTCGGACACAGTCATCTGAGACCTGGTGAGGTTGAACACCTCGTCCATGTGTATGCCGCTTTTTTGCAGCAGGTCGGCGAAGGACCGCATCATGCCGGGGTTTGCGTACTGGAAGTGGCCGCTGTCGGTCAGCATGCCTCCCAACAGGGCAAGGGCGGCCTCCCTGGGTATACCGGATCCGGAGCATTCGGCAAGCTCTTTTATGATCTCGCAGCAGGATACTTTCGTTTCGTCGCAGAGGAAGTGCATGCCCTCCCATTTCCCGGTGGGTTTGTGGTGGTCGATCACCACGCTTCCCAGGGGTATCTCTGCGGCACCCGGCTTCAGCTGCTCAGGCGACGACGTATCCACAACGACCACCAGATCGTATCCGCCGATGTCGCACTCCTCAAGTATCGGTATCCCAAGCTTCTCTGCTGCCATTCCGGCGACCCTGTCTACTCCGCCCGGCGCGAAGATGTCTCCCTTGGGGAAACAGACGGAGAGGGCAAAGGCGGAGCCTACCGCATCCATGTCCCCGTTGCCGTGGACAAGGATGACCTTGTTCTCTGTCTTTAACAACTCGGCTGTTTCCTTGATCATCGGTTCATCTCTTTTTCAGTACCGCCATTTTGGTGTAGCGTGCCGCGCTCTTTGCGACCTTGGTCTGACCCAAGCCGGTAAGCAGGATGTCTGACTTATACAACTTGACAGTAATGAATATTATCACCAGCGTGAATATCAGCAGGTACAGGATCCCGGCAAAGACCAGTACGGTGTTGCCGAACATCAGGTTGTTCATGACCATCATCGGATGCGAGAACGGGATGGCGAACAAGAACACCTGCATCAGCAGCGGGAGGGTGCTCCAGCTGGTGAACATGGTGATGAACATGGGCACCATGGCAAGGATGCTGATGGGCAGCATCATTGTCTGCGCCGATTTGAAGTTCTTCGTAAACGCGCCGAGCACCATGCACAATCCCAAGGCGCAGAATATGGCCAGGAAGATCA
>JAKQBQ010000091.1 GCA_029574055.1 Methanobacteriota archaeon | reverse complement strand
GGCGGACGATCCGCCGTTGCCCATGAATATGACCTGGCCCCCGCCCTTGATCGCCGATTTTATAAGGTCTGCGACCTCCCTTATCTTCGCGGTATCGATCTTTGATATTGTTTTTGCACTCCTTTCCAGCTCAGCTTTTATCAGATCATTCATTTCTGCTTCTCCAGGACATTACCCCTTTGGGGTCGAACATGAAATCGGTTATTATGGCGCCGTGCCTTCGGAGTTCCTGCGCCACTGCGGCCTTTTTGTCGTACTTACAGATATAGTACATGAAGCCGCCGCCTCCGGCTCCGGACACCTTCCCTCCGATCGCCCCCCTGCTTATGGCAACGTCGTACAGATTATTTATCGTTTCATTGGAAATCTTCTCGGAGAACTGCTTCTTATAGCCCCAAGCTTCATTGAGAAGGGCGCCCGCTTCTTCTATATCCCCTTTTACAAGAGCGTCCCCGATCTCCCTCGCCAGCCTCTTCGACTCATCCAACGCGTTCTCGTTCTCTCCCCTGTTGAACGACTCTATCTGCGATGTTATTATACCGGCGGACTCCCTGGACGCGCCGGTGTAGCATAGAATTGATCTGTATTGAAGCTCGTTTGCCACTTCCTCGTCGATCTTCAGCCTCCGCACCCTGACGCCTTTGGAATCCAGATCCAGGAGATTGAACCCTCCGTATGCCGCGGCGTACTGGTCCTGCTTGCCTCCCTTTAGCCCTATATCTTCTCTCTCAAGGCGGTATGCCAGCCTTGCTGTCTCATCTCGATCCATCTCCACCCCTTGCCAATTCGATGCGGCGGAGATCATCGCCACCATCATGGTGGACGAACCTCCGAGCCCGGATCCCGCCGGCGCATCCGATTCGATGAGGATGTTGTATCCGTCCCTGAGCTCGAAATGGTTGTTCACGGCTTTGATCAGATCCATGTTCCCATCAAGCTTCAGCGGCCCTCCATCGAGGGGGGCCTCGTATGTTCCGTAGTACTCCGAATGCACGCGCAGCGTCTTGTCGCTCCTCGGCGTTATTGTGCAGTATGCGTACTTGTTTATGGTGGTGTTGAGGACGCATCCCCCTTTGAGCGAAGCATAAGGCTCAACGTCGGTGCCTCCTCCTGCGATGCCTATCCTCAGCGGAGCTCTGGCTCTTACGTATTCGGCCATCAGCCTACCCTCTCTTCCGTTATTTTTCGGCCTGCTTCTATGACAGCCCCGTCACCGATCACGGAGCTTGTTATCTCAGCGCCTTGGCCTATCTTGCAGCCTGCCCCGATTATGCTGTTCTCTATCTTCGCAGACCTTATCTTGCAGTCCTTCATGATCAAAGCATTGACCAATCTGCTGTCGGTGACGGTAGAATTCTCCAGGATTATTGCTGCGGAGGCGTCTGAGCCGGTGATGCTCGCCCCTTTGCCGAGATAGAACGGTTTCCTTATGGTGGTTGCCTCGACCTGGCTCCCGCCCCAGTCCATATAGCCGTAGAGTTTGGATGCCATGTCGGTGTTCGCCCCCAATAGATCATTGGGGCGGCCTACGTCCCTCCACAACCCTTTGAGCATGAATCCCTGGATCCTTTTCTGCTCCCTCATGAGTATGGGCAGCAGATCCTTTGAGAAATCGAATGCTCCGGTGTCCGGAATGTAGGAAATTGCGGTTTTATTGATGATGTAGACGCCTGCGTTCGCAAGGTTGGAAGGTTCGTCTCCCTTCTTCGCTTTCTCCACGAATTTTATTATCCTGTTCTCATCATCGACCTCTGCGGTCCCGAACTCCTCGGTATTGACCACCGGCGTCAGGGAGATGGTCACTTCCGCTCCGCACGAGAAATGCGTGTTTATCTGTTCCGTCAAAGAAATATCGGCGAACACATCGCCGTTGGCGGCCACGAACACTTCGTCCAGCCTCTCCTCGACCTTCTTTATCGCTCCGCCTGTACCCAGAGGCTCGTCCTCATAAGAATAATCTATCGTTATCCCGAGATCCGAGCCGTGGCCGATCGCCTCCTCGAGCTGCGAGGATTTGTATCCGCATGCAAGGATTATCTCCTCCACCCCCGATCCCGCCAGCGATTCGATGAGATATCTGAGGCACGGCTTGTCCAACACCGGGAGTATGGGTTTGGGGCGGTACCTAGTGAGGGGCATAAGCCTTGTTCCCATCCCGCCGACCATTATGACCGCCTGTCTGACCTTTGTCATATGTATCCCTTCTATCCCGTGTATCTATCGCCAGCGATTAGATAAATCTCACGGTATCACTTTGGCCACATTCGACCCCACTTTCACTCCGACCTCCGATGCGACCGGGGCGCATTTGGCCTTCAAAAGGTATGCGGCGGGGGCGGGGAGACTCTCCTCACCCAGAGATTCAAAGTTCGCCATCCCTTTCGCTATGATAAGCCCCGCAGCCGCCATTTCATCCTTGAGATCGTCTCCTGCCTTCTCCATGTCCACCCCTATCGCGAAGGCTCCCGTTGTTATCAGGCGGTCCAGATGCTTGTCGATCCCCGCCCTGGCAGCATCCTCGAGCGTGGCATCGTTGAGTATGGGCTCGCCTCTGACCACCCCCACCACTCTGTTCCCCATGGCTCTTATCTGCTGGATCAAAGGGATATCGAACACCGTTTCTCCGCAGTTGTCGAAGATGTACACCACCGGCCCTCCGGCTTTCAGGATGTCCATCATCTTCCGGGTGTCGTCCACCGCCAGATCCATCTCCAGAAGCGATTCGAATACCCCGTCGAACTCTTCGGGGCTGTCTATGGCTATGCCGGCGCCGAAATCCATGATGTTGCCCAATATCGCTATCTTCACCGCCGCCGCGAATTTATTATCGGAAGATTCAATAAAATCCCTGACCCTCTTGACGTATCTGAAAGCGGTCTCGTCCGCCCTCACCTTCAGGTCATGGTACGGGTCCCTGACCCCCAGCGCGTCATACGAGGCCCTGTGGACCTTCGCCGCCATCCTCGCCGAGTTCGGCTCTTCGGATACTGCTTGGGCGCAGGCCTTCAGCGCCGCCTCCATGGATGCCGCCTCCCTTCCGTTATTGGGAAGCCTGGACTGGAAAAGGACCCTCTCCATCAGGCACGGGATGCACTCCGGCGCATGTCTCATGCGTCCGCAAACCACTACTCAGAAGATAACGGTTTGGTCTGCCGCCATCATTCCGACAATTCTTTGTACAGCTCAAGCAGCCTATCCTGCGCTCCTCGGAAGGAACCGGCATATTCCTGTCCTTCCCTGACCACTTTATCATAGAATTCCTTGTCGGTAAGCAGTTCGTGCATGATGCGGGCGAAGTCGCTCTCGTCCCGAGCGGGGACCGCGAACCTTACGACCTCTTCGGGGATCTCCGCATCCTCAAAATAAACAACGGGAGAGGAACAGATCTGGGCCTCCAGGGTCGCGAAGCCGAATCCCTCATGCATGGAGGGGTTTGCAACAATGCTTGCCTCATTATAGAATAGCAGCAGCTCCTTCATGCTAAGTCCGGATATGAAATCAACCGCGTCCCTTATACCGAGATCTTCGGCCAGGGCTTTTAGCGCTTCCTCCTCCGGACCTTTGCCGCATATCCTAAGGCGGTATTCGTCCATGCCGTAGGCCTCTCTGAATTCCTTGAATATCCTTAACAAAGAGCCCACATTCTTCCTGGGAATGAGCGAGCTGACACATCCGATGTATTTCTTCTTCTCGATGTTCAGCGTTACGAACTCCTCGGATAGCCTGTTGGGGATCGCTATGACCTTGCTGCCGTCGATATCGTATCTGCTCAGGATCTCATTGCGGGTCTGGTCGGACACCGTGACCACCACATCCGCCCACCTGATGCCTATCCAAAAGGCGAGCCTCACAGCGGGCAGGAGCACCGCGTCCCCGTCCCGCTCCGACACCAGGTGATGGCAGGTCAGGACCTTCTTGCTCTTTCTGATCAGGGGGAAGAAAATGCAGCAGAGTTCGTCCACGGAATGGAACACTTTTGTATCGTTCTTTGCACCCATCGTATTGAAAAATGGGCGGACTATCCCGTCCGCAAGCATGCGGAACACTCCGCTGTGCAGGTCCATCCTCATCTCGACCTCCCCGTACTCAACGGAATTCTGTTCGAGGAGTTTCACAATGTTATCGGTGTATGCTCCGATCCCGGTCTGTGCTGACGGTTCCTTCAGCCTTCTCAAAAGCACCACGGTCTTTGACATACGCCCTTCGATCGACCATGGAGGTGTTAGTATGTATCATTTTTCAATCTGCGCGCTGGGTTATGCCGTTCCCGTTGCTTTGGAAGCGCCGCGGAAAGTGCTGTTCGTCTGACATTTACTTTTATATAGGGGGAACACATCGCCAAAAGTATGGTAAAGGACAAGATATGTTCCTCGTGCGGAAAGAGGCTTATCGGTCACGGGAACACCACCTTCAAGTGCCCGAAATGCGGGAACTCCGAGATCGGAAGGTGTGACCAGTGCCGCGACCAGAGCGTATCGTATGAATGCAAGAAATGCGGTTTCACCGGACCATGAGGGATACAATGGGACAGATTGTTGCTGTGTATGACCTGATGCCGGAGAACACCGACGTCGATCTCGAATCTGTGATCAAAGCCATCAACGGCGCCGTTCCGAAAGGCGTTCGAGTGCTGGAATCCAAAATAGAGCCTGTTGCGTTCGGACTCAAGAAGGTCAACGTGGGCTTCTCGATAGACGACTCTGACGAGGCTATCGGGGGAGACCTCGAGAATGCCCTTGCGTCTATCCCCGGGATAGAGAACGTAGAGTGCATATCAAGCACGCTGCTCTGATCAAGATCAACAATTTCAGGCCTGCGGAAGCGGGCCGGTGAATTTTATTTTTTATTGCCTATGTGATCAACGGAGATCTATAGCCACATCGTCGGTTATCTCTCCTTTAGGTATCACGTATCCGCCATCCGGGCCGGGGAGGATCGGCTTCCATGCTCCGTCCTCTCCGATGCGGTAGGATACCGCCGCGATACCGTTCACTCTGAACCTGTACTCGGACTTCCTGTGCACCTTGTCCCTGCCTTCGACCCTCGGATCCGGCTTGATCACATCGTAATATCTTCTGTAGAAGAAAATGAGCCAAAGCAGCATCCCCACCAGCAACAGCAGCAGGAGGAGGGCGATCCACCACACCCATCCGTCGTCCGTACCTGCGCCGGAACCGTTGTCGGTGAAGAACAGTTCCAGATGCAGGGATGCTCCGTTGTCGTTGAACACTATCTCCGGCGATGTCATGACCGCCGGGGTCTCCCACTTAACGAACTCGTAGCCTTCTGCGGCATAAGCTTTGACCTCGATGTCGGCAAAATCAGGAAGGTTGACGACTGTTGTGTATTCTGCAAATGGACTTCCGTTGATGCTGAACTCGGCGTATCCTTCTCCTTCCACAACATCGATCCTCAGGGTAAGATCGCCCCTCAGATCGGTGATGCTGCTCACCTCGATGGTGTGGTTCATATTCACATCCAAGAAGGTGTACATGCCGGAATCGATCTGCGCCTGGGACAGCTGCCTGCCGTCCACCAGAACCGTTGAGATGTAGTATCCGCTCTTTGCCGAGAAGTAGAACGTCTTGTCCGCTCCTCCCTGTACCGGGACAGATCCGTTCGGGGATATTGTTGATCCGGGATCGGACGATGCGGTGATATAGTATGGTCCTGAACCCGGGTTCGCAGTCTGCAGGACGCTGAACTCTGCCGTGAAGGCCGCAGTGCTCCCGTATGCTGTGACGCCGGTGTCCAACCACTCAGAATTAGATAACGTAGTGATGCCGTCCTGCCATTGGATGAACGCATACCTTAATGGGTCATACTCATCCGCCCTTATGCTGACTGTTTCTCTCTTTTCCACCCAGAAGGCGCCCGTGTATCTTTCCTCATTGAGCGCATATCCGGCGTTTACGGTTATGGTGTAGTAAAGGGGGGCGGCGCCTGCCGGGTCGACCAGCAGCGTGACCTCGACCACATCTCCCGTTACAATGAGGGATATCTCGAACCAGACCGCCTCCAATGAACTGCTTGGATCCTCATGGGACACGGTCACCGTCGCGGTGTATGTGCCGGGAAGAAGAGGGTCGACAGGCATGACGGCAAAGGTCTGCGTACTTCTGGCATCAATGTTGTCTATCGTCTCTGTCAAAAGCTCAAAGCTCGATGCATCATTGCCGGATAGTGTTATGATAAGGGGGCCTGTGCCCTCCGGGATGTAGCTGAGGTTCGTTACAATGACATCCAAGATCTCCACGGGATCCCTGTAATCGATATCGACAAACACATAGGGACTATACTCATCAAGCGGGACCTCGCTGTACATCCAATCGTAGTAGCTCAGGGCGATCTTCTCCACCAGCGGTATGGCGATCAGCCTGTCTCCGGATTCCGACACGATTATGAGGAACTCTTGGCCTGTTGCCGCCACCGGAGTATATCTCAATCCGGGATTGGCCGCAGTGCCGGAGGTCGGCCCGTCTATCAGCTTTATTTCCTCATCCCATTCGAGTACAGGGATGGTGCTGTAGTCGCCGAATGCTATTAAGGTGGTGGCGCTGCCTATGTCAGATTGGCCTGTGATCGTGGAGTATGTAAGATCCGCGTCCAGGTCTCCGTAGAATGTTAAGGTAGATGCGCCGCTGCCCATCATAAAGTCGCCGTTTATCGTGGTCTCTACAGCAAAATAGACAGTGTTCACAGCATCGCTGAGCTCGACGTTCCCATGAATAGTGCCGCCTCTGCCGTTATCA
>JAKQBQ010000068.1 GCA_029574055.1 Methanobacteriota archaeon | reverse complement strand
TCAAGGCGCCGACGTCTTTATCGGACAGCTTGTCGGTGGGCAGGTCGTAATTCAGGATGTCGGATGCGGTTATGCCTATGAACTGCGCCGTAGGGGTGGCAAGATATTCCGAGATGTGGGCGGTCTTGATCGCCCCATACGCCACGGAAGCGAATATCCTGAACGACCACGGGTCGCCGTCGGTGAACACCGTCACAGGGAGTCCCTGCTCCTCGTTCAGCCTCTTTATCAAGCGCCTGGTGCTTCTGGCGGGCTGTCCGCTCAGATGCACGAGGATCGCGCCGTGCCTCTCCGGGAATCCGTTCTCGATGAGCCTTGCGAACATACCGCCCGTCTCTATCGCCATCACGAATTTCGCATCCGCGCTTTCTATCCCGAAGTTCTCTTTCTCGACGTTGTACGGCACTGCGAAGCCCGTCTCCGCAACGTCGTCCATGCAGTTGAACTTCTTCATCCCCTTCTTCGTAAGCGTATTTACGTTAAGGTTCCCGTAAACGTGGGCGCCGCTCTCTTCCGGCCTGAGCTTGAAATCCTCCCTCATGCATTTTGATATTATCTCGAGGTCTTCCGCGAGAAGATTGCTCTCATCCTGGCTATTGAACTTTGCGCGGTTCCATCCTTCCGATATGTAGTACATTTCTCTTAGGGTAGAGGACTTGTTCTCGCGTATCATCTCGTTGATGAATTCCGCCGTATGGACGGTCCTGAGCATCATCTGCGCTCCTTGGACGGTCTTCGCTGTGCGGGTGGTCCGGAGATCCCCGTATTTCCAAACATTATGCTGGGTGTCGAACTCTATGTTCTTCTTCGACCTCAGAGGGAGGGTCATGCCCGGCACATTGCCTTCGTTGATCTGGTCGTATATGCTTTCCACGATCGATGTAAGGTTGCTCATCGCCGTACTTTGCCGTTCATTCATCGCCAAGGTCTTCAACCTCCTCTGTCTCTTCCTCATCATCCGCAGGGATGCCCTCGTCCGTCTCTATGATCTCCAGGCCCCTGATGCCCCAATCCCCCGGGATCGCCTCGGCGCCCATGACGAGAACGGGGTTGATCCCGGAAACATACACGTCATCTGCATCGAACGTGTCTGCCATCTCTCCCTTCAGTTCGAAGGATATGGTGAGAGACGCGGACGGCTGGAGGTTCTTGATCTCCCACATGGCTTTGTCGTCCTTCATCTCAACGAAATGCGGATTCGAGAATAATGTAAGATTGACGCATTCCTTGGGGAGCTGCGCATGGAGCCCGATGGTGCGTTCCTGCATAGTGTAGTTGTACAGCGTGTATTTCACAGTGACGGCCTTCTGCCCTTCCTTTTTTGTGCCGGATTCCACCCATACAACGTTCATGATCTTGCTGATGGTCCTGCTGAGGTCGGGCATAGGCCTGCCGAGCATGGTTGATGCTTTCTCCGCGATGGCAGGGATGAGCTCCTGGACGATCTCGAACTTCGCGCTGGTCTTCGACTTCCTTTCCATCTTGTTCAGATGGCTCTTCAGGTTCCTGGCGCATAATCTAAGGGCTTGCTCTATCTCCCCCTGCAGCTCGGGGAAG
>JAKQBQ010000067.1 GCA_029574055.1 Methanobacteriota archaeon | reverse complement strand
CAGCGGTATACTTCTTGAACGGTTCCCCGTTCACGCTGTACTCCGCATATCCCTTCCCTTCTACGACGTCAATCCTAAGAGTGATGTCCATCTTCGATCCAGCCGCGCTCTTCACTTCTATGGTGTGGTTCATGTTCACGTCATAGAACGTATACGAACCGGCGTTGATCTGCTGCTGGGACAATGCTTTTCCATCTACGGTCACCGAAGATACATAATATCCGCTCTTGGCTGTGAAGTAGATCGTCGCATCGCTTCCCTTTGCAGCTGATGAGACACCGCTCGGGGATACAGTCGCTCCGGAATCGGATGTCGCGGTGATGTAGTAGGTGCTGCTTCCGGAACCCGGAGCTCTCACTGTCTGCATCACGAGATCGGGTGCGGACTCGTCGTATCTTCCGTTGGCATCATCGCCGTTATAGACCGCGGTGATGGAATAGCTGCCGATGCTCAGACCGGTCAAGGTGAACACCGCTTCGCCGCCCGTAAGACTCTCTGTTCCCGCGGGCACGCCGTCCACATAGAAGGTGACGGTGCCGGTAGGCGTGCCGCTTCCCGGCGGGAGCGACATCACTTCGGCGGTGAGTACCACATCATCCCCAAGGACCGACGGGTTCGCGTCGGATGAGAGGAATAGCAGAGTGGAAGCTTCGTTCACGATCTGTGTGGCCGTCCCCGTACTGACATCATGGCTCGCGCTGCCGTCGTATCTGGCGGCTATGGCGTGGTTGCCGACTTCAAGGTCATCCATCGAGAGTTCTGCGGAACCGCTCGAAAGAGCGACGGTGCTTATATCCGTCCCATTCACCGAGAAGGTGACCGTCCCCTCAGGGATGCCGCCGCCCGGGAAGGCGGCGTTCACTGTAGCGGTGAACGTCACATTCTGCCCGTATACGGACGGGTTGTCGCTCAGAGAGACGTTGACCGTTGTGGAAGCCATGTTGACTGTCTGGACCACAGCGGTCGAGACGGATCCGGCGTACCTGCCGCTCGCATCATCGCCGTTGTACTCAACGGTTATGGAATGGCCGCCAACATCCAACGCGGACGTGGATAAGATAGCCAAGCCGTTAACGAGGTTCAGAATTCCCAGTTCCTCTGTGCCGGCAAAGAATGTGACCGTACCCTCCGGCATGCCTGCGCCCGCGGTCGTCGCTGCCACATACGCAGTGAAAGAGACCATCTCTCCGTAAACAGACGGGTTGGTGCTGAATACCACAGTCACCTGGGTCGGCGAAGGATCCACAGTCAATGACTCAGGGCCGCCCTGCGTTTCATTGAAGTTGCTATCGCCGTTGTATGAGCATGTTATGTTATAGTCGCCCACCTCCAGGCTCGATATTTGGAGTACTGCGGACCCGGCACTCAATGCGACCGTTCCGATAGGATCACCCTCGGCATAGAATGTCACGGTTCCCGCGGGCGGGTCCAACGTGAAGTCGGCCCCGGCAGGTGCGGTAACCCCGGCGGTGAAAGTTACGGTCTGGCCGTAAACGGAGTTCGTGAGATCGGATGTCAGCACAACAACGGCAGACACCTTATCCACGATGAAAGAGAGGTTGCCGGAGTTGCCCTGCACCAAATTGCTGTCGCCGGCAAAGCTCGCGGAAAGCGTATGCTCGCCCGCAGGGAGAGAGACGTTCGAGATGATGACGACGCCGTTCGAAGGATCCCACACCGTCTGATCGGTGCCTAGCAGATCGGTGCCGGCATAGAACTCGATGTCAAGGATGTCTGTTACGGTGTAGATGTCGGTCGAGGATGGGTCGTAGATGTAGACATACGCTTCAATCGTCAGGTTCTCTCCGTAGGACGCGGGATCGGGTGCTACATCCACTATATCGACCAAGACGTACGCCTTGTTCACAAGGTGCGGCAAGCTCATTGAAACGCTCCCGTTCAAATGATCGGCGGCGTTGGCATTGAACTTGGCCCATATGGAATGATTGCCCGCGGGCATCTCAGTGGTATAGAGGTCTGCTGCTCCGGAAGCATCGCAGAACGCGCTGCCTATCGGAGTCAACGGATCGTCAGAGGTGAAGAAGAATATCTCCTGCCCAGTGACCGAAATATCGGCTGAAAGCGTTGCGGTGATGGTCAACAACTGTCCGTAGGTCGAGGTGGAAGGCATCTCGAGGATGAGGCTGGTATCATTGAAATCGATATCATACTCGAGCTCTTCGGATTCCGAAGGGTTCAGGTCCGTATCGAGGCCGTCGTCGTTGAAATATGCCTTTATCGTATGGGATCCGCTCGGAAGAGATGCGCTCGGTATGGTGACCTCCGCCACTCCCTCTCCGTTGCATGTGGTGATATACGTGACCTCATCTAAGGTCCCCTCATCTACAACAATATCCACCCACTTCCCGTTCAGCTCGCTGCTTCCCGGGGGAACCACGGAAAGCACGGCTGTGATCTTCACTTCGGACATTCCCGTGTCCTCAATGACGGAAATTATAGCGAGGGACGTGTCAGCCCTGTCCACACCATGCACCCCGTTATCAGTTGCTGTATTGTACACACCGTCTCCGTTGTAGTCTGCCGTGAAGCTATGGACGGCGACCGGCAGAACGCTCGTGGAGAACGATGCCTCGCCGGACGCATCCAGATCGATGGTGACAGGAGACGGCGAGACCCCGGTGAGAGTTACCGTGCCGGTGGGAACAGGCATTCCCGGGTCAGCAAGGTCGGATCCCACCTTTATGTGGAATGTGACCTCTTCCCCGTAAACTGATGCTCCGCTGAATGTCAGCGTCATGGTCACGTCGCCTTTCGCTACATTTTGAACCGTTGCGCTATCTGTCTCATCGGGTCCGAAATTCGCGTTGCCGCTGTATTCGGCGGTGATATTGTGCGTACCCGCAGTCATGAACGCCGCCGTAATGAATACCGTGCCGGCGTTCGACAGCGTGCCTGTGCCGATCGCATTGGCACCGTTGTAGAGCGTGACGGTGCCGCCGTCAGGGGTTCCGAGGGCAGAGGTGACGATGACCTCGAACTCAACGCCCTGTCCGCATATCGATGGGTTCGGAACGGCGCTTGCAAGGGTTATATCGGTTACCGCCCTCTCGACCGTGAAGGAAATGTCGGCGGTGCAGGGTTCAAGGTTCTCGTCTCCCGCGAACACTGCCGTGAATGTGTAGCTTCCCGCAGGCAGATAGATGCCTTCGGAGGCCAGGCCGTCCGCGTCGCATGCAACAGCCGCATACTTCACTCCGCCCGAATAGAGTCCGATCTCCTTTCCGGTCAGGTCGTTCATGTGCGGTGTGGCGGAAAGCTCCATCTCAAAGAGCGCTTCCTCCAGATAATAAACGGTGGAAGGGCCGTTTACGAACTCAATGCCGGTGGCCGCTTTACTTACCGTGAATTCGGTACTGATGGTGCACCCGCTCATACCGGCGTCGCCCGCGAATGCGGCGATTATCACATGGTTCCCGCTGCTTGGAAGCGCGATCTGGATCGAAGCTTTTCCTGATGCGTCGCAATTTGCGGTCCCGATCGATGCTCCGTTGTCGTAGAATGTGATCATCTTTCCGTCAACAGGGTCGAAAGAAGAGAGTGTTGCTTCGATGGTCACCGGATCCCCATACGCCAGGGTACCGGGCGTGGCGGTGACCTCTATGGCAGAGGCCACGTTGATATTCAACGCGATCACGTCTGAAACGCACCCGTTCAGATTGGTGCTTCCCGCAAAGGATGCCTTGAGCGTATGGCTGTCGCCTATCGTCCCGACCAATGCGGTCAATTCTTCCAAGGTCATTGTGACCTGGACATTGCCGAACGCGCTGCAGGTGTACTCGCCCACTTTGATATCATCCATGAAGAATTCCACTATCTTCCATTCCGGGTTGTCGCTGCCCGGAGGCAGTATATGGAGGGTGCCTACGAATGTGACCAATATCCCCGTCATATCCCCTATCATCGCCAACCCTACGCCGGAGATAGAGGTATCCGCCCTGGAAACAGAATGAGAGATCGTCTCGGGCGCTGAAGCGTGGTAGTATTGATCTCCCAGATACTTCGCTGTGACGGGGTAATTACCTACAGGCAGGGCAGTTGTCGTCATGACGGCATAGCCGCGCTCGTCGCAGTACACAACGCCCCGAGAGACGGTCCCCTCAAATATCTCAACGGCGCCGGTCGGCATACCGCTTCCTGCGTTCTCCGGCTTGACCTGAATGTTGAACGTTACCGCTTCCCCGAACACAGTGGGGCTGCTGCTTGACGTCAGTGTTATTATCGTGCCGTCCATGACAGTGTCGTCCAGGCTTGTTGTCTTTCCGAGGAATAAGAATTCGATAGACTTGATTCCGACCGTACCCATATCAACCGTGCCGGACGTATTCGACATGCCCGTTTCCGTATACAGAACGATCTCCGAGCCGTTGCTGTACCTCAATTCAAGGATGGTCCCGGCCAGATCCAATGCGTCCCCCACCGCGAAGGTCATTTTCGCAGGGTTTGTGTCGATCGCGATGCTGTCGATCGTATTAGCAGGCAGATCTGCTGCGCCGTACGTTACCGCAGGACCGCGCGCCTCTCCGGTGGAGTCGTTCGCAAGCGCAGCGACCGCAGCATCCATGATGGTCTTTTCATTTGCTGTAAGGGAAGCATAGCCGAGGATGTCCTGCGTCGTGATCGCTTTCGCAGCGTATGCCGCGATGCCGTTGGTGAGGACGCTTTGGGTGCCTGAAACGGGATCGAAATCGTTCAGTCCGAATATCTGTCTGTTCGTGGAAGTTATCGACGGATTGCCCGGAACGGCCTGTCCTTCCACCAGGCTGCTGACGTTGTTGACAGTGCCTCCGCCGGAGGTCTGCAAAAGAACTGAACCGGCAGCGTTCGTGTTGTTCGTCAAAATGCTGTTGTAAAGATATGCGGTCTTCCCAGCCGCTATGTTCAAAGCGCCGCCTACGTTGTCGGTTGCGGTAACGTGGAGAAGATATGTCTTCGCCGCGCCGTCGACAGCGCTGATGCCGGTGGTAGTATTGTAGGATAGGTTGTCATTGAATACGCAATTGGTGAGGATCATCAGAGAAGCGTTCTGGGCGCTCACTCCGCTGCCGTTCACTCTTGCTGTGTTCCCGGTGAATATACAATTTGTCATGTTGACGGTCTGGTTTGCCCATACTCCCCCGCCGCTTCCGTTGCTTGAGTCGAGGGTTGAGTTGCCTATGAACGCGCAGCCTGACGCTGTCACCGTGCCGAAGGCGCGTACCCCGCCGCCGTTACCGCCCTTCGCGGTGTTCTCGTTGAATATGCAGTCTGTTATGACGACATTGCTGTTGGTGTATAATCCGCCGCCGGCAGTGTTGGAGTAGTTGCCGTCAAAGGTGCAGAGCGTCAGATCCGTATTTCCGCTGTTCACGTACAGCCCTGCCCCGGCAAGCCTCGATGTGTTGCCGTCGAAGGTGCAGTCGGTCATTACGACCGCTCCTCCGGCGTACATGCCGCCGCCGGTGTTGCCTGACGTGTTGTTGATGAAACTGCAGTTCATTGCGTTAACGGCGCTTGCTGTACGTATCCCTCCGCCTCCGCCGCTGACGGTGGTGTCGGCAGAGGTATTGCCGTTCTGAATGGTCAATCCTTTCAAAGTGAGCGTTCCCTCCGCCGCTAAACTGTTCAGAAGCCTGAAGTTGGAGCCGGCGTCTTTAGTTATGGTAACGCCGCTGCCACCGTCGATGGTGATGTTCGGCGCACTGAAGACGATCTCCGATGTCAATGTGACCGTCGTAACGCCGATGAAGACGATCACGTCGCCGTCTCCGGCGGACGTAAGCGCTTCGCGCAGAGAGCCTGTCCCCTCATCTCCGTTGTTAACGGTTAATGTGCTTGCCGCTTCCGATGTTGTGGATGAAAAATTAAGGACGGCAGCCGCAGTCAGCATCAGCGAGGCTGTAAGTACCATCACCAATGCAAGTTTGAACGTATTCTTCCTTGTCTTTATCATAAGATCACCTCTAACGCTTAGGTTCTCAGATATTTACTTTAATGAATGGGATTTCGGCTTTTATTTATTCCTATATATCTATGAAAAACGTAAGTGGGCATTGTCGCTCGGAGCTGTAGAAATAATGAGCAAAATAACCTGAAAAAGTAAAAAATAGTGTTTTGTAAGCGGTTTCATTGAGGATAGGGGTTGCTTCCGTCCTTCTTCCTCTTCTCCGTGACCGTGGTGGTATCTTCGGTGTCCTCGGCGAAGAACTGCTCCGGCTTGCGGTCTTTCTCGAAGTCTCCCGATATCGGAGCCATGTTGTATTCCGCCGGAGGCTCGAGCTTCCTGGCGGTGGATGCGCCGTTCTCTGTCAGCGGCAGGAGCTTCTTCAGCAGATCCGTCTTCTTGGGACAGTCGATGAACGCATACTCGATGACATCGCGGAAGTTCTCTACGGTGTAGATATCCATGTCGCGGTAGTACTTGTTCTGCATCATCACGTCGTTGGCGTTCGCTTCGGGAATGAGTGCAAGCTTTATCTCGGATGCCGCGGCGGCCTCCAGCTTCGCTGTTACGGCGCCCACGGGAAGGACCTTCCCTCTGACGCTCAGGCTCCCGGTCATCGCGAGATCCTGCCTTATCGGGATGCCTTCCATTGCTGAAAGGATGACGGTCGCCATCGTTATCGATGCGCTGTCCCCTTCAACCCCATCGTATGTTCCGATGTACTGAAGGTGTATGTCGTAGTCGGAGATGGATTTCGAGGTGTAGTTCTTTATCACAGCAGAGATGTTGTCGACGGCTTCCTTGGCAATGTCTCCGAGGCGCCCGGTGGCTATGAGCCTCCCTGCCTTCTTTGCCTGGGGCGGGGCTATCTCAGCCACGATGGGAAGCACTATACCTGAATACTCTGCCATTCCCGAGTCCGCTCCCAGCGCGGCGAGCCCGTTGATCATCCCGACCTCGGCGCCGCTCGTTTCGAACAGCGAGTACTTCTTGCTGTTCTCTATGTGGCGGTCGGCTATCTGCTGTTCCAGGCTGCGCGCCGTACCCCTTGCCAAAAGCACGTCATCAATAGTAACGACATTGGACCCTCTTCCGACGGCCACGTCGCCTGCGACCCTTACAAGGCCGCCCAGCTCCCTCATCCTGAGAGTAAGCTCCCCCTTTCTTCCCGCGCGGCGCTGGGCCTCTTTGATTATCTCCCCCACCGCATACTTGTCGAAGTGGGGGATCTTCTCATCCTTCTTGACCTCCTGGGCGACGAACCTCGCTATGTTATTGCGGTTCTCGTCGGTGTCCGGCATGGTGCTGCGCATGTACACCTCATATCCGTATCCCCTTATCCTCGACCGGAGCGCGGGGTGCATACCTCTTATAGCATCGAGGTTCCCCGCGCAGACCAGTACGAAGTCGCACGGGACCGGCTCTGACTTCACCAGCGCGCCGGACGATCTCTCGGACTGGCCGGTGATGGACATCTTCTTCTCCTGCATAGCGGTCAGAAGAGCCTGCTGGGACTCTATCCTGAGAAGGTTGATCTCATCTATGTAGAGAACGCCCTTGTTCGCCTTGTGTATAGCGCCGGACTCCAGCCTGTCGTGGGACGGGGTCTCGAGGCCGCCGCTCTGGAAGGGGTCGTGCCTGACGTCCCCGAGCAGGGAGCCCGCGTGCGCGCCCGTAGCGTCTACGAAAGGCGGCATATCGCTGGGATCGTGGCCCACTAACACTTTCGGGACTATTGCGACCTCCTGCCTTTGGTTGGGGGTCCTTGTGAACATCAATATTATCATTATCCCGAAGAAGGCCACCAAAAGGATCATCCAGTTGTTGAAATAGATCAATCCTACCACACCGATCATCAATATCAGGATGCAGGCGTAGATATAGAGCGAGTTCTTTTGGTTCTTGGACGCAGCCGCATGGGCTTTCTGCTCGCCTACCACCGCTTTGCCCTTTCCTGCGGAGAAAACGCGTATGCGGGGCTCGTTCGCATCCTCCGGATTGTGATAAGCGACGATGTCCTGGAGCTCTTCTCTGGGAAGGTATTCGACCATGGAGTTTGCCAGCATCGACTTTCCCGTGCCGGGCTCTCCAATGAGCATGACGTGCCTCTTTTGGGATGCGGCCTTCTTCATCACTTCTACGGCCTTATCCTGGCCTATGACGCGGTCCGACATCTTGTCCGGGATCTCAATATCTTTAGTAGAACGGAATGTCTGCTTCTCGATCCATTCCTCAAGGGGCAAAAGCGTTGGTTTCTTATTGACGATTGCTTCCATTTCTTATGTTCCCTTCTCTATATCATTAGTTTGTTCTTGTATATAATAACTCCCTGATTACCATCAGCCCTTCCTTTTGGAATGCCTGTACAAGGCGAATGCTATCAGGGCGACCATGATCACGGCAAGTATCCATGAGTACTTCTCCATATTGATCGCTTCATATTCGTCGTATCCCAGTATGCTCAGAGGGGGGCTGTTGAAGGGATATGTCACAAGCCCCGATCCCAAGAATATCCCCGGCTGGTGCGTGTTGAAGAACGCATTCCCTTTCAGGAAATACAGGTTCCCGGTCCCGCCCAGGGTAAGGAACATATCGTTCTCGTCATCGTTCCATGTAACATCCATCGCATACCATTGCCCGTCGTCCATCTTGACGTAGTTCCATGCATGGTTCACAACAACGGGGATATCGGATATCGGCATCCCCGTCCCCAAGACGACGATGCATTCGATCCCCTCCTTCATGCAAAGGAGCTGGAAAGCCTTGGAATAGCCGTCGCATACCGCATAGTGGTTCGGGTCCACAAGGGCGCCGTAGGCGTCATGGGCATACCTGCTCTCCATGACGCTGTCCCCTGCGCCCGGATCGTATGTCACGAGGTTGACAAGATAATTGTTAATGTCCAGCACCTTGTCCCGAACGGTCGCGGCATCGGTATGGAAACTGTTCACCGCGGCATTTAGGTCTGCCAGCATTTTCTCTATCCCCTGGAACTCGCCTGTCGCGGGGTCCACCGGATAACGTATGTAACTGATCTCGAATGAAACGGAAGACACCGATGCGACATTGCCGGAAATGGACAGGTTCGTTTCCCATTTAACGGAGCTTACTACCCATCCCCAATACGCCAAGGGCTCGCTCAGCATCAGGGCGTCGAAGGCATTATCAACGTCCGATCTGACAATATCATCAAGCATCACCATCGCTTTCGCGGGGCTGTCGGACCTGGCGGTCAATTCGACCGGGAGATCCACGACGATGTTCATTGTATCCGCATCTGCCGATACCATTGCGTCATAGATCGCTTTTTCGTTAGCATCCAGCTGGGCATAGTAGGAGACGAATTCGTTATCCCCGTCGGCAGCGGGGGCTGAAAGGGCGACGGCCATGGGGACTGCGAACACCGCAATGACGATCAGAACAGATATCTTCTTGAGAGGTCCCTTCATTCTTGCTCACTTCCTCCATATTCCCTGCATATTTAAAGTGAATGCATCCACTCTTCAACGAACGCATAAATAAGTCGTGTTCGTTAGAGAACCGTCCATGAAGATCGCGGAGTTAGACATCGATAAAAGAGTCATCGACACCTTGGCAAAGAACGGGTTCGTTGACCTCTACCCTCCACAGGCGGAGGCTCTGCCCATCGCTGTCTCGGGAAAGAACCTTATCGCCGCTGTGCCTACAGCCAGCGGGAAATCCCTCATCGGCTTCATACCTGCGGTCAACACGGTGCTGAGAGATAAGGGAAGGGTGCTCTACATCGTGCCGCTCAAAGCGCTTGCGTCAGAAAAAAAAGAGGATCTGGACAAATTCTCCGAGCTTGGGATCAAGGTCATGATGAGCTCCGGGGATCTCGATTCGGACGACGGGAGGCTTGCGGACGCCGACATCATCGTAGCAACGTCGGAAAAAGCGGACTCCATGATGCGCCATGGGAGCAGATGGATGGATGACGTAAGCTTAGTGATAGCCGACGAGATACATCTGATACACGACCCGAGCAGGGGGCCGACCCTCGAGATCATACTTACAAAACTTTTGCGCAAGAACAAGAACATGCAGATCATTGCTTTGTCGGCGACCATCTCGAATGCCGGGGATCTTGCGGAATGGCTGAACGCAGAATTGGTCACCGGCAGCTGGCGCCCCATTCCTCTGAAGGAGGGGGTGTACTTCGATGGGGAGATCACCTTCGATGACCTGTCTTCCATAGAGGTGCCCCAAAGCAAGGACAACATCTGGGACATGATGGAACAGACTGTTGCGGATGGAGGGCAGTGTATGATCTTCGTCAATACCCGAAGGTCTTCCGAATCCCTTGCGGTGAAGTATTCCGATAAGATGAAGGCGTTCGCAGGGAAGGCGCTTTCAGACAAGGAAAGGGATATCCTGGAGGGCGATGCGGAGGCGACCTCGGTGGGAAGGAAATTGTCCGCATGCGTGAGATGCGGGATGGCCTTCCACAATGCCGGGTTGACATACAAGCAAAGGAAGTACGTGGAGGACAACTTCCGGAACGGCAGCATCAGGTGCATAGTGGCCACGCCCACCCTTGCGGCGGGAATAAATCTTCCCGCAAGGAGGGTGATCGTCAGGGATACGCACAGGTTCGAGTCCAATGCGGGGAATGTCCCCATCTCGGTGATGGAGGTCAAGCAGATGTGCGGAAGAGCCGGAAGGCCCGGTTACGACCCCTATGGGGAGGCTGTGCTCGTCGGCAAGAGCCAGAGGGACTTCGACCGCCTGATGGAAGACTACATAATGCATGACACAGAAAGGCTCACGTCCAAGCTCGGGAACGAGATGGTGCTCAGAAGCCACATCCTCGGGATAATAGCGACAGGCGATGCGGATACGGAAGACGGAATAGTTGATTTCATGCGCAGCACGTTCTTTGGGAACACTTCGCAAATGTACGGGATCGAGAGCGTTGTGGAAAGCGTTGTGGATTTCCTTGAGAAGGAGGAGATGGTGAAAAGAGAGGGGGATATACTCCGCATACTCCCCTTCGGGAAGAGGATCTCGGATCTTTACATCGACCCGAAGTCGGCGGTCATCCTCAGGGATGCGGTTCGGAAGATAAAGGAGGACACCCCCGACCTGATGATCCTGCACGCAGCAGCCTCCACCCCCGATGTCATGGGTTTGTATCCCAAAAAAAGCGACCAAGACAGGCTGTCCGACGTGGAGGCCAGATATGGTGGGCGCTTCCTTGTGGAAGAGCCGGACGATAACGATATCATGATGTACGAGATGTTCCTGAGCAGTCTCAAAGTGGCTGTGCTTCTGGAAGATTGGATCAGCGAGATATCCGAAGAGGAGATAACCCTCTCCATGGGGATCGGGCCCGGGGACATCAGGTCAAGGGTGGACATGACGGACTGGCTCCTTTATTCCATGAACGAGGTGGCATACATATTCAAACCCGAGGCGACGAAGAAGATACGTCCCCTGCTCACGAGGGTGCGCTACGGTGTAAAGGAAGAGCTGCTGGGCCTCGTCTCTTTCAGAGGGGTGGGGAGGGCAAGGGCGAGAGTGCTTTACGACCACGGGATCCATTCAAAGTCCGATGTTATATCCGTTGACATCGAATTCTTATCAAAACTTCCGAAGATCGGCCCCGCCCTCGCAAAGAGCATGAAGGCGCAGGCCGGAGGCCTCACGGAAATGAAGATCATGCCTCCCACTAATGAGGAAGAGGAATACATGCTCGAAAAGATGGCTGAGGAATATGCTGCGGATAAGATGCAGGATCCTCAGAAGCAATCCAAACTATTCGATTATTGAGATATACTCAAAGCGAAAGTATCCTTTTGACGTCTTCCACAGAGTTCTTGCACGGAATCGGCGATGAGGCGTTCTCTATTATGGT
>JAKQBQ010000078.1 GCA_029574055.1 Methanobacteriota archaeon | reverse complement strand
ATCACGCCGTTCCAGCTGTCTCCCGCTTTCCTCCATCTGTGAGCCTGCCCGCGCCCAAGAGTGGGATCGAGCGAGACGTCGAGTTCTATCCGCACAAGCAGGATTATGTGCAAGTGCTATTATAATAGCACTTTTTATTTTTTCAAAGGAAGCATAAGCTTAACGTCCGGAAATTGCCCGCGACAGTGAAATATACGTAATCCATTGCGGTCTCATGCGTTTTGGTCCGGCAGGATATCCGCCCGAAGGCAAGAACCCCGAAGGCTCGCTCAAGTACACAAAGGAGATAGGGCTGGATGCCCTCGAGGTAGAGTTCGTGAGAGGCGCCAGGATAAGCCCCGAGAGGGCGAAGGCGGTAGGGGAGGCTGCGAAGGCTCTCGACATAAGGCTCAGCTGCCACGCGCCCTATTTCGTAAGCTTCAATTCTGAAGAGATGGAGACAAGGGAGAAAAGCATCGGCTGGGTCATGGACACCGTACGCGCTGCGCATTCCCTCGGAGCGTACATCATCGTGATACACGCCGCATCTTACGGAAAGTCCCCGGGCACCGCTTTGGAGTCGGTGACAGCCGGGTTGTCTAAATGCAAGGACATGATGGACGACGAAGGCATCAGGGATGTGATCCTCGGAGTGGAGACCATGGGCAAACAAGGCCAATTCGGCACTCTGAAAGAGATATCGAAGATAATGGACAGCCTCGACGGGGTACGGCCTGTACTGGACGTTGCGCACGTCCACGCCCGCGGAGTGGGGTGCCTTAAGACAAAGGAAGATATGGAAAAAATGATCGACGAGTTCTTTCCGCTGTGCGGGGATATAGCCCATTTCCATATCAGCTGCATCAAGTATGGGGACAAGGGAGAGATATCTCACCTACCCCTAAGCTCCAAAGAGCCCGATATGCAGCTCTTGGCGGACGTTCTGGAAGATTCCAAGCAGGAATGCACATTCATATGCGAGTCCCCGCTGATATCGGCTGACGCCGTGGTGTTCAGGGATATGTTCCCCAAATACAGAATAACAAAACCCTAAAGAGAAACAACCCCACGCGGGGCTGAATTGCTGTGGAAGCGCCTGTATCTTCCGTTGTCCGATAAGACAGAAAACGAGTTCTTCGATAAGGCTGGGTCTAAAGATAAATGACCGCAAACGATCCTCGCTGCCGACAGTATCAAATCATTGCTAACATAATAGTCATTAACTTAATCACTATTATTTTAATTACAGATCGTTAAGCGAAAGCACTCTGTACTCCACCTCATATCCTTTCAATCCGTGAACATGCTTGGACTTCTCTTCCAGTTCACCGATGTCGGCTCTCTTGGGATCGCGTTTCACTTCTGCCACTATCGCTTTCATGGTCATATCGTTAACAGCGATGATATCGATCTCATTCTGTCCCTTCCTATCCCAATATGACCCTATTTCAGTGATCTTTTCCTCTTCTATCATCTTCTCTCTGAAGTAATTCTCGAGTACAAGGCCGCTGTATTGCGGGTAATCCTCATGTATCTTTTTTCTCAGGATGTCGAATTGTTCCATCTCTATCAGCGATTGGTTGCCGCTCATGAATTTGAAATAGAATCTTAGGTAGTTGTCTGATATGTGCCACCTGGTGTCCCTGCTGTTCTTTTCCGAGAAGATGGGCTTGTTCCGTTTTATAAGAACATATTTTTTCTCCAGATTCTCCATGTATTGGCCGGATTCCATCCCGATCGAATTGTTGATCTCTCCCAGAGTATTCTTTCCCGCGGCGATCAGGCTCAGGATGGAGTAGTATGTTCCGTAATCCTTTCCGAATTCGGTTATAAGAAGATCCCTCCCTTCGGTCAGGAACAGAGAATCCGGGGCGCAGACGCAGTCCAGCATTTTTTCGAAAGTGGCCGCTCCCGAATCCATCAGCAGTTCAATGTACTTCGGAACGCCTCCGGTCAAGGCATAAAGAAAAAGCAGATCATCCGGAGTATAACTCGGATTATGATCACCGAGTATTTCTTTCAGGACGTTCGGCTTTAAAGGTCTGATGTTGAATTTAGAGGTAGCCCTGCCGAAAAGCGGCTCTTTGTTATCCTCAAAGATCTTGACCATCATCGAATGAACAGAACCGCAAACGATCAGATTCACTTTCGATTGGGATTTGTACGTATCCCAGTGGTTCTGTATGCCGCTTGTGATCGACCGGTTGACTTTCTCCAACTCTTGGAATTCATCGATGACAAACGTAAAGCTGTTCTCTTTTCCATACATCATCAACTGCTTAAAGAGGTCTGTGAACCTGCCGGAGTCTACCAACTCGAATCCTAAACATGTTTTTGTGTCGTTCACGAGTTGTTCGCAGAGCAGCGCCTCGCTTTTGCGGTCTACAAAAAAATAGAGGAGTCTGTTCTCTTTTTCAGACTCTTTTATCAGCGCGGTCTTTCCTATGCGCCTTCTTCCCGTGATCACTGTGAAAGTGCTTTCCTTCTTTGACATTTCGTGATTCTTTTTAAGGATCTTCAGCTCCGTCTCCCGGTTGTAGAACTTCATTGCAGCACCTTACATAATCTTCATTAACTTAATAGCTATTAACTTAATGGTGATTATGTTAGATAAACATTTCTTATCTCGGCGCACCACTTATGATATCGGAGGCTTATGGGTGTTCCCACAGGTTCCAAAGAGCCAGATATACAGCTCCGGCAGACATTCCGGAAGACTATAGGTGGGAATGCACACTCACACGCGGGTTCCCGCCGATCTCCGCGGACGCCGCGGCATTCAGGGACACGTTTTCCGAATACAGGCGGATCGGGGACGATGAGCACAAGACCGTACAGGTAGTCGTCTTGTCATGGTTGCTGTCCCCGTTTCTGGATGTTGATCAGGAGTTTGTGGAGGGGCAGCAGATCGTCAATATGTGCGCAGAAACTCGAATGCTTGTTGAACGAAGCACCTTTTTTGAACACTGTTGTTACATCAAAGGCACCCAATCCTAAACGTGTACTGCTAAAATCAGCTCTTTCATTGAAGATTGCCTCGCTGAAGAAAGAATTTTCTATTTTCCCGCCACTGAAATCAGCTTCTTTTTCAAACACAACCCTCATGAAAAAGGCATCGGTTACTTCCCACAAGTGGAAATAGGCTTCAGCTTTGAATATCGAATCGCTGAAGTTGATATACCTCGTATCCGCCGTATCTATCCCGATGCGGTCTTTAAACACAGAATGTTTCATTTGGATAACGGAGAGGCCAGCAATATTTCTAGCAAAACCTTCATTGTCATCATATCCCTCTGTGTCAGTCAAGCGATGATATGAAACTACGCCGGAAAAGAAGGAAAAGTCCGCATCGATCATGAGGCGAGACCTATTTTCTGCCGAAGTTATCAAAGCCTCGTCATCGTATTCTGCCGCGAGAGGAAATAACAATATCCTCAAGCAATCCCAATCGTCTTTTTCAAAATATACGAAATCTAAGTTGAGATAGACCTCATCTTCGGAGTCAACAATGTCTTCATAGATCTCTGGCTATATTTTTTTAAAGGGTTCGAGTATTAGTTCAAACTCCCCCCCCCCGCCTGACACAGGAGTATAGAGGACGACCGCGGCATCTTTGCTAACTTCTTTCAGCGTAATGTTGTAATCATATGAACGCAAGTCGTACATCTGATCCTTGGTAGTTTTGTCCATTGTCAAAAACATGTCCCTTGTAATTTTTTTCAGCTGTACCATGGAACTCTATAGAATTCTAAATAAATATAAAGTTAATTGCCAAGTGCAAAATACCACGCGCAAGCAATAGTAAAACTTTTTATCTTAGGTCTCAATCAACAGTCCCAATGCCACTGTGGCTCAGCGGTAGAGCGGCAGTTTCGTAAACTGTAGGCCGGGGGTTCGATCCCCTCCAGTGGCTCCAACTTTCTCAACAGTCGTCCTTGGGACCGTTCTTCACAAGATACTGGTTGACTATCTTCATTGCGCAGACGTCGCCGCACATGGAGCAGCCGTCCTCCTCTTTTGTGCATCCTCTGGCTCTGTATCTTCTTGCTTTCTCCGGGTCTATGCACACCTCGAACATTGTGTTCCAATCGAGGGCCTTCCTGGCCTTCGCCATCCTGGTGTCCATCTCCCTCCCCCTGCCTCTGCAGATATCCCCCACATGCGCGGCTATCTTCGATGCGATCAGCCCTTCTTTCACATCCTCTTCATCGGGCAGGGAGAGGTGTTCCGCAGGCGTCAGATAGCACAGGAAGTCTGCGCCGTGCTGGGCTGCCACCGCTCCGCCGATCGCTCCCACGATATGGTCGTATCCCGGCGCTATATCTGTCACGAGGGGGCCAAGCACATAGAACGGGGCTTCATGGCAGAGCCTTTTCTCGATCTGCATGTTCATGGGGACTTGATCCAGCGGGACATGCCCCGGACCCTCCACCATGCTCTGGACGCCTGCCTCTCTGCACCTTAAAACCAAATGACCCAGCGTCATCAATTCCGACAGCTGCGCTTGGTCCGAGGCATCGTCAATACAGCCCGGTCTGAAGCCGTCCCCCAAGGAAAGGGCGAATTCGTATTTTCTCGCTAATTCCAAAAGATAATCGAAATTCTTGTAGAGAGGGTTCTCCTCGTCGTTATGGAGTATCCATGCCGTAAGGAACGATCCTCCTCTTGAAACAACGTCCGTGACGCGTTCGTTCTTCTTGAGCCAAGCCACCGTCTCCTTCGTGATGCCGCAGTGGACGGTCATGAAGTCCATCCCGTCCTTGGCGTGCTGCTCTATTCCATTGAAAATATCATCCTCGGTCATGTTGACGATAGCATCCTTCCTGGCGGCCGTCAACCCCGTCTGGTATATCGGAACGGACCCGATCATCATCGGGGCCTTCGAGATAAGCGTCCTTCTGATATGGTCGATATCGCCGCCGGTGCTGAGATCCATCACCGCATCCGCGCCGTATCTTATCGCGATATCCAGTTTCCTGAGCTCGCTGTCCAGGTCCACAAGGTCCCTGGAGGTCCCGAGGTTCACGTTGACCTTTATCCCCATTCCTTCTCCGATGGCCGCCGGCTCAGGATCGTGTATGGGGTTGCAGGGCACCACTATCCTGCCGGAGGCGATGCCGTTCCTCACGAACCCTTCGGTGACCCCTTCTTTTTCGGCGATCCTTTTGATCATTGGGGTCACGCCTCGGCGGGCCTCTTCCATTATGGTGCTCATGCAATAGCGCATCGCATGTCAATATTTCAGACTTGCCAATGGAAGATATCCGCCCGTTCGCATCGTTCGGTTTTGAAAATCAGCGGTAATACACATGCGCGCGCACGCCCCTATAAATACATGGTCGGCATACATGATGTAAACAGGACATTTTACTTGGAGTTGTAGAAATGGATGGGAACAAACAGCAGGGGCTGCGCGATGCAGAGTACAATGCGGACAGCATCGTAGCTCTGAAAGGATTGGAAGCCGTCAGGAAAAGACCGGGAATGTACATCGGGAGCACCGACAGCAGAGGGCTCCACCACCTTGTGTACGAGGTAGTGGACAACGGCATAGATGAAGTGATGGCAGGATACGCAAAGACCGTGAACGTCTACATAAACGAGGACGGATCGGTAACGGTAAACGACGACGGGAGAGGCATACCCGTGGGATTGAACAAAGAGGAAGGTAAAGATGCTTTAGAGATGTGCCTCACCGACCTCCACGCGGGAGGGAAGTTCAATCAGAACGCGTACAAAGTATCGGGAGGTTTGCACGGCGTAGGCGTTTCCGTGGTCAACGCTCTGTCCGAGCATCTTATCGCCGTCGTCGAAAGGGACGGCAAGATACACAGGCAGACCTACCATATCGGCATACCCGACGGCCCGGTCGAGACAATAGGGGTTTCAGAAAGAACAGGCACCACGATAACCTTCTATCCCGATCCGAGCATATTCGAAACGACAGAATTCGAATACGAGGTGCTTCAGAACCGCTTCAGGAATCAAGCGTTCCTGAACAAAGAGGCGGTGATATATTTCGAGGACAAAAGGACCGGGAGGTCCGAGAAGTTCCATTACGAGGGCGGGGTATCGGAGTTCGTCCAATACCTCAACAGATCAAAAAAACCAATACACGATCCGCCGATCGCCCTGATAGGGGAAAGATACGGCGTGTACATGGACATCGCCCTGCAGTACACAGACGGGTACAACGAGGCGATAGATGCTTTCGTCAACACGATATACACCCCGGAAGGCGGTGCCCATCTGACAGGGTTCAGAGCTTCTCTGACAAAAACGATCAACAGCTATGGCAAAGAGAACGGGCTGCTCAAGGACACGACCCTCGAAGGCACCGATGTAAGGGAGGGGCTCACCGCGATCGTTAGCATAAGGATGCCGGACCCGCAGTTCGAAGGCCAGACAAAGGCGAAGCTTGGAAGCAGCATTGCCCAAAAAGCCGTTTCCGAATTCATGAACGAGAAGCTTGCGGAGTTCTTCCTCGAGAACCCCGCAGTAGCGAACATCGTGATAAAGAAGGCCATATCCGCGCTGGAGAGCAGGGAGGCCGCAAGGAAAGCGAGGGATGCAACGAGGAGGAAGAGCGTTCTCGAGTCAAGCAGCCTCCCCGGCAAGCTTGCGGACTGTTCCGAGAAGGACCCGGCGAAGTGCGAGCTTTACATCGTAGAGGGCGAGTCTGCGGGCGGGAGCGCCAAACAGGGAAGGGACCGCGCCTTCCAGGCAATACTGCCGCTGCGCGGAAAGATCCTGAACGTAGAGAAGGCGAGGCCTGATAAACTGCTTGACAGCGAGGAGATAAAGAATCTGATGATCGCCATAGGCGGCGGCATCGGGAAGGACTTCGACGTCAGCAAGATAAGGTATCATAACGTTGTCATTATGACAGATGCCGACGTGGACGGAGCGCACATCGGAACGCTGATTCTGACGCTGTTCTACAGGCAGATGAAGCCGCTGGTGGAGAACGGGCACGTATTCCTTGCCATGCCCCCGCTCTACAGGGTCTCCAAAGGGAAGAAGGAGATCTACGCCTACACCGAGGCGGAGATGGCAAAGGCTGTGGAAGAACTCGGCCAGGGAGCCAACGTCAGCAGGTACAAGGGATTGGGAGAGATGAACCCGCAACAGCTGTGGGACACCACCATGAACCCTGAGACAAGGATGATGAAGAGAGTGGAGATCGAGGACAGCATGCTCGCGGACCAACTGTTCTCGATATTGATGGGGGACGACGTGGAGCCGAGAAGGGAGTTCATCATCGAGCACGCTCATGAAGTGATCAACCTGGATGTGTGATGTCATGGAAGAGCGCAAAAAGGTCATACCCCAAAGCATAGAGAAAGAGATGAAAAGGGCGTACATCGACTATTCGATGAGCGTCATCGTCGGGCGTGCTCTCCCGGATATAAGGGATGGATTGAAACCCGTCCACAGGAAGATACTGTATGCGATGTCGGAGCTGGGACTACCGTACAACAGGGCCCACAAGAAATCCGCAAGGGTCGTGGGAGAGGTCCTGGGTAAGTACCATCCCCACGGCGATTCGGCAGCGTACGACGCCATGGTAAGGATGGCCCAGCCGTTCTCGCTCAGGTATCCGCTGGTGGACGGCCAAGGCAACTTCGGGTCCGTCGACGGCGATTCTCCCGCAGCGATGCGTTACACAGAAGCCCGCCTTTCCAAGATATCCGGGGATCTTTTGGCAGACATAGACAAGGATACCGTGGACTTCGTGGACAATTTCGACGGCTCCCTGAAAGAGCCGTCAGTTCTCCCGGCGAAGTTCCCCAACCTCCTTGTCAACGGATCCGACGGGATAGCGGTGGGGATGGCCACGAAGATGCCTCCGCATAACCTGTCCGAGGTATGCGATGCCATCATCTATTCGATAGACAACCCCGAGGCGGAGGTCTTCGACCTTATGAAATTCATAAAAGGCCCCGATTTCCCTACCGGGGGCACCATATACGGCTTTTCCGGGATAGAATCCGCTTACCTCACCGGAAGAGGCAAGATAAAAGTGAGGGCGAACACCTACTTCGAAGAGATAGGCAACGGCAAGAGCAGCATAATAATCGACGAGCTTCCGTATCAGGTCAACAAAGCAACCCTCATAGAAACGATCGCCGAACACGTCAAGAACAAGGTGCTTGAGGACATCACCGACCTTAGGGACGAGTCCGACAGGAACGGCATGAGGGTGGTGATCGAGCTCCACAGGGACGCGATAGAGAATGTTGTCCTGGAGAACCTCTTCAAGAAGACCCAGATGCAGATAACATATGGAATAATCAACCTTGCGCTGGTCAACAACAAGCCCACCCTCCTCGGCCTGAAGGAGATGATAAGCAACTACATCGGATACAGGACGGAGGTGGTCGTCCGCAGGACCAAGTTCGATCTTGCGCAGGCGGAGAAGCGCTACCACATCCTGGAAGGGCTGATGAAGGCGCTGAGCATGCTCGATGAGACCATAGCCCTGATCCGCGCGTCGAAGGACGCGGCGGAAGCGAACGCGGGGCTGCAGGGCCTTCTCGGCATAGACGAAGAGCAGGCCAAGGCCATACTCGACATGAGGCTGCAGAAGCTCACCGGCCTTGAGATAGAGTCTTTGAAAGAAGAATACAACCAGCTCATAGCATTGATGAAGGACCTCCGCGACATCCTCGACAACAAGAGCAGGGTCTTCGCGATAATCAAAGACGAGCTCAAAGAAATGAAGGATTCTTACGGAGACGACCGCAGGACCATCATCAACGAGAGCGCCATCGATATTGACGAGGAGGACCTCATACCGATGGAGGACGTGGTGATAACCATCTCCGCGGACAACTACATCAAGAGGATACCTCTGAACACCTACAGGCAGCAGGCGAGGGGCGGCGTCGGCCTGATCGGCATGCAGACCAAGGAGGAGGACTACGTGTCCAACATGTTCATAACCTCCTCCCACAACTACCTGATGTTCATCACCAGCCACGGAAGGCTGCACTGGCTCAAGGGATACAGGGTCCCGGAGGGAAGCAGGCAGTCCAAAGGGAAGCCGATAATCAACCTGCTCCCGGACATTGAGCCGGGGGAGATAGTGGTGAACACCATCTGCGTCCAGGACTTCCCCGAAGACAAATATCTGGCATTCTGCACCAAGAACGGGCTGCTGAAGAAGACCAGTCTCAGCGCATACAAGAATGTGAGAGCGAGAGGCATAAAGGCCATCAAGCTGGAAGACGG
>JAKQBQ010000018.1 GCA_029574055.1 Methanobacteriota archaeon | reverse complement strand
AGGGGGTGTTTTATCTTCCCGCACAAGCCGTCCGGGTCGAAGCATATGCCGTTGGTCTTCATCGTGGCGCATTCCGGCGGGGTGTAGCCCTCCCTTCCCCTTTCCTCTCCGGTGATGTGCTTTATTTGATAGCTCGACTTGGACTCATCGAAGTCCGGGGACTGTGCGAACAAGCCGATTATCTGCTCATACGTAAGGCCGAGCGCGTTCAGGTAAGAGACGAGCGCGAACCTCGCGCTGTGGGGTAGATTCATACCGTTCTGCGCATTAGCCAGTATCATCTTTATGCAGGGCGGGAGATAGTCCGGGTTCATGCCCTCTCCGCCGGTCGGGCTGAGCTGCTTCTTTGTTTCGGAAAGGACCATGTTCACGCGGTTCACGTCGTTCCTGAGGGCCTTCACGAAGGACTCCGGAACGCTGAGGGGGAGTTCCGATTCTATCTTCTCCTGAAGGGCGTTCTGCAGGAGCCTGTCGAATCTGTCCGGGCTCAGCCGGACGAAGCCGTCCTTAAGGTCTGTGTTGACGAGCTTCCACTCCACCGCCTTCATGACATGCGAGAACCTGAGATAATCGCTGAAATGCATGTTGATCATCCCTTCCGCATCCACTGTGGACACCACTTCCAATTCCTCCGCCACAGCCATCTCCGACCCGCTGTCGATGGAGAGAAGCTCGTTCATCCTCGACGCCTCGGCGAGGGCATATCTTTTAGTGAGGAACCTGTCGTTGATGGAGGAGACTATCATCCTTGCGTAGGGGTATGAAAGCACTTCCATTAACCGGTCGTATTCCTCAAGCAGGGGGACATCGATCACCCTGTGCAGGGATATTGCGCTCATCACCCGTTCGAGGCCTCTCTTCCTGGCACTTTCATATGAAGGCGAATTGATAAGCGACTCTATGTCCGCGGAGTTGTCCTCGGCGTATTTGGCGGATCCCTTGAGGAAGGGGTATCTTGCTGCGCGGAGAGAGTCCATGCGCCGTCTAATGTGATGGACAGTAATTTAGATTTCGCATGACCACAATGATCAAATGATGGCGATCATGTGATTCAAAGTTCCGGTTTGATTCTTTCCAGCTGCAGTGAATCCGCACGATTCGTAGTACTTTATAAGTGCGTCTCTGCAGTCGAGGCGTACCACTCTGCATCCGAACATTCCGTTGCCTTTGGAGAAAATGTCGAATGAATGATTGATCATCTTTCTTCCAAATCCCTTTTCCACGCCATCAGCCTTTGCTAACTGCCCTAAAAGGTACGCCTGCGCGATCCCCCGATCAACATTCATTTGTTCGAAAATAGTCTCTGGAATTTTGTGACGCTCGTCAATTGTTAAACATTTGAATGCTATCGTGGAAAACCCTTTAATGATATCTGTGCCGGAATCATCGCGATCAACAAACAAGTATGTTCTGGATATGCCATTATTTTCATGTTTAATTGCCACTCGGTTCAGAAAATCCTCGGCAGCGGGCTCTGCTGAACATTTGAATGAAGATAAGAAAGACTGTAGTTCTTTTTCATCTGTTGCAGAGATCAGGTCATTAAGTCTGTATAATATGAAGCTCATTGAGGGTTGCCTCTTTCTTTCTCTGCCCTGCGCTTTGCAAGGCCTTCTTCAAAGATCTTTTTATCTTCTTCAAGCTTCTTCATTATGTCGCACGAGGGTACATATGGGCCTCTGCGTTCTGCCGCTTCGAAAGCCTCCACTAGTTTTTGTATCTTTTCGGGAGTGTCGAGCATCATCATTTCATAGAAAGACTCGGTTGGCATGTTTCTTCGCTTTTAGATTGATGCAGAGATATTTATCCTTAATGTATACAGTTAGCATAACCGGTTGTGACAGTATGTTTTGTTCTGATTTGAGTGGAAACGTGTGCAGGGCGCGCCCATACTGAAGACGCATCACGCCTCGAATACAACTCTTTTGTCACGCAGTATCTCCTCCATAAGTGCGGGTTTTTTCTGTGCGTCATCTTCACAGACGATATCCACATCAGCCCCTAGCGCATCTTTCAGATCGTACAAGAAACCCCCAAGATCCATGAGGTCGCATTCTGCAGGAACTGTGACACAGAAGTCAAAGTCGCTCTTCTTGCTGCTGTCCCCACGTGCTCTGAAGCCGAACAAGCAGACGCGGATCACACCGTAGCGTTCAGCTATAGGCGCGACTATACTCTGCAATTCCTCGAAAGTAATCTCCCGCACTGTCTCCGCATGACCCATGATGGCGGCATTATTCGACAGCCTATAATGATTATGCCGGGAAGCATGATTTCTTGGTCTGGCAAAAGAACAATTCTTGAAATTCTCGCAGTGGATGCCAAATCATCATCAGCATAAGCGGTTTTCATCATCATACTGAAATAATGTCTCGAAGGCCATCAAGTACTGCAGGATCATCAACGACCTCTGCGAGGCTGTCGATGGAGCCGTACGGCCTTCCCATAACTATCTTCGCCGCCCTTTTCTTCCCGATACCGGGAAGTTCCTCGATCGCCGACATGGGCATGGTGTTGATGTTGAACGGGACGGTTATCCCGGTGACCGACCTGAACCCCCAGTCGATCACTGACACATCATGCGAAGAACCCAGTTCGACTTTGTAAGGTATGCCTACGGGGATCGGATACGTCCCGATCTGCCTGCCGAATGTGGTGTTGCCGTCATGCATCTCCATGAACACGTCCTTCAGGATCGTGCCCTTCGGCACCACTCTTCTCAGCATTTCCCTATCTATTTCCTCCCTAATGGTCTCTTTGAATTTCTTGAACGACCCCTTATCCACCTTTGTCCCGAACTCTTTCCTCAAAGGCATCACTTGGCGTATGTTTATGCGCCTTATCATTAACCCCTCGTCAAGTATGCGTTGAAGGAGCTCTTTGCCGAGGGCGTATGTGCCGGGGGTCTCGCCGTCCAGGCCGCAGATGAGATTGATGCCCGGCAGCAGCTTGGGGAGGCCGGTCGATCCCCGTTCTCCTCCGATCCTATTGATGATCCTCACGGCGTCCATGAGCTGCTCCGGGGTGCAGTTGAGGTTGTTCTCTTTGAAAACAATTGGATCCGCAGACTCCAACCCAAGTGCCAGCACGTTGCCGGATGTGCAGTATTCCGTCAAGATGCCGATGATCTCCTCAGACTCGGATGGATGAGAAGAAATGACCGCCGGGTTGGCATTGTCCACATGCAGGACGTTGAGATCCAAGGCCTTCAGGCCTGTGAACAATTCCCTGACCGCGTCAGGATCTGGGATCGGTACGTCGGAGTCATCCTTTGACCCGTAGGATATTATGCAGGTCTGTCCGCCGACCCTGATATTCCTGACCCCGAGGGAAACGAGCTTTTCGGCCTCTGCGATTATGTCCTTCGGAGAACGCATCAGCGGTTTCCCCTTCAGAGGCTCTATGCAGTATGAGCAGCCGCCGCTCTTGTGTCTGTGGCATCCTCTGTACGTTTCCACCTCGGCGATCAGCGGATGGGGGAAATCCTGATGCTGGCACACTATGTCCGCCCCTAAAAGCATCCATCTGTTCCATTCGTCCAGCGTACGGTATCTTTCGTCTACTTCCTTTCCGATCATGCCGTCGTACAGGGATGCGGCGATATCTTTCGTTATGGAGAAATCGAAGCTTTCCGCTGCCGGGGACGACGCGGCGGAGCCGCCTATGAGCTTCCATCCTTTCAGCTTCGGAACGAGGGACGAAAGCTCCTTCGCGGACATGGGCATCGATCTGATGTATTTGCCCGGAACGGTATTCCCGGACAGGACCACGCTGACATCGGCGTCAGGCATCTTCCTGCCTTTTCTTATCATGTCTATGGAGACATACTCCACGGACGCGCCGGCATCCGTTGCCGCGCCGGCAATGGACCTGACCATCGGTGAAATGTAAGGGGGAACGCCCAATGCGGCGGGGTCGTCCACGTAACCGTCTATCAGGGCCACCTTGA
>JAKQBQ010000009.1 GCA_029574055.1 Methanobacteriota archaeon | reverse complement strand
CGGCGTTGATGAGGTTTTAGAGATCACAGCAGGATATCTGTCGGGCCACGAATTCATAAGGTGGGTTGATAACGGGAACGTAGTGATAGGCACATCCAACGTTGCAGAACCGGACCTTGGGGACTATACCTCAGCGGTCACCTTCACCGCCCATTACCAGATAACCGACGACGGCACAGATACGGGCAACGGCCAGATCATAACGGTCACCCTCGATTCGGATCCCGCCGGAGCGGTCCTCACATACACCATAACGAGGACCCTCCAGAACTCCACCGTCGTTGTGATCGCGGAAACCTACACAGTACCCTTCGCGGTCGGCGTCGACGAAGTGTTAGAGATAACGGCAGGAGCCCTTACCGGGTATAACTTCTTCAGATGGATGGATGACGGGAGCAATGTGGTAGATACAGTGAACGTCACCGTGCCCGTTCTGTCGAATTATGCCAATGCGGTAACCTTCACTGCAGAGTTCAGGAGCTCATCGTCCGGGTCTTCGGATCCAGCGACGTATTACATCACGGCTTCGACCAACAGCGGATCGACGATATCCCCGAGCGGGGTCATCCCGGTCACGAAGGGAGCGGACAAGACATTCTACTTCTCCGCCGACGCAGGATACTACATATCCGCGGTCATAGTGGACGGAAGGCCTCTGCCCCTGTCGCAGATACTCACCGGCTCATACACGTTCCTGGATGTGAACATGAACCATACCATTGAAGTGAGAAGCAGCCTCGGAACGAGGGGAGACCTTAGTTTAAGGATCGACGTGGTCGAAGGGAAGGGAGGCGCCGAATACAGCATCAACGGAGGTTCCTTCCTTAGGTATACGGCGGTCGTAGACCTGCCCGACCTTGCGGATGTGGTCGTCAAGGCCATACCTGCCGATGGATACGAGTTCGTGAAGTGGGAGGAGGGCATTTATGAATACACCACCGCTCAGATCCAATTCGATGACGTGGGAGCATCCATACAGCTGGATCTCTTCTTCGCAGACGACGGCTCCGGAGCCGACAACGGATGGATCTGGTGGTTGATAGCCGCTATACTCATCCTGCTGCTGGTAGGGCTGCTGCTGTGGTTCCTCCTGTTCTACAGGAGGTACTACGACGTGGTGAAGATGGACATCCCGACAGCAATGATCATCGGAGATGACAGGGCGCACAGGAAGTCCGAGTACACCTTCACCATAAAGGGCACGCCTGCAGGCGTGGTATCCTACCGCGTAGGAGAGGACGGGACATGGAAGCCCATCATCCCGAACGCAGACGGCGAATACGTGATACCGAAGGGAGAGATCATCGACAGAGTGATGATAGAAACCCGTTAAGAAACCATACAGCCGCACACCTTTTCATTTTGAGGTGTGCGGCCATCAAACACTATTGGAGATATTCCGCTGTACAGAAGGCCGTGCCGCGCAGGATATGTGCGTTAAACAAGGTCTTTGCAACGAAGGTTTATCCGCTTGATGGGAGATAATGCTGCGTGGACATCTCCGTAAGGACAGAGCAGACGATCAACGGCCAATTGGTGACGAACCGACAGCTGGAGACCCTCGCCGCAGTTGCGAAGGCGGGCAGCAAGACCGCGGCGGCGAAGAAGCTCGGCATTTCTGTGCCGGTGGTCCACAGGTACATATCGTCCATCGAAGAGGCCGCCGGCGCCCCCGTTACCGTCTCCACCCCCGCCGGGACGAAACTCACGGAAGAGGGCAAGAAGATATTGGAGACGTACGTCACCACCGAGCTCAGGTGTTCCGACGACCATAAGTTCACGGTATGCTGCAGCCCGGTCACCGAGGACCTGATGATGTCCGTCCTCTCAGCTCTGAAGATGAGCGATGTCGAGCTTGTGATATCCGATGATGTGCACAACATCAGGATGATGAGGGAGAACCTGGCGGATTTCGCGGTCATCGACGATCCTCTGTACTTGTTCGATGCGGAGGAGTTCGAAGGAATCGAGATAGGATACATGGGGATGGTGTTCGTCGATAACGGGCAGTCCTTCATAAGGTACAGGTACGGCGCCCAGAGGGTGGCGTACATGTTCCTGGACACCATGGGCAGGGATTATACCATAGAGGCGGAGACGTTCTCCCTGCCGGAGCTCCTCGGATCGAAGAAGAGCTATTTCGTTGATGAATTCCTGCTGCTGAGAAAGGGGATAAAGCTGAAGAGCGCCGTCGACCCAAAGGTGCTGAGGCACGCCATCACCGCCATCTACCGCAAGGAAGACAAGACGATAAACAGGCTTGTCAAGGCCCTGCAGGTCAGAAACATCCGATAATGGCATTACCTTTAAAGGTAATATCTTCCGTTACTGTATCTCTGTTTTATATATCATAAGAAACGTTCTCGTCCAAAGGTGAATTATAGTGGAGATAAAACCTAATCCAGAATTTGAAAAAGAGGTAGCTGAGCGCGGAGGCGCAGAGGTAAAGATGTGCTTCCAGTGCGGAACGTGCACAGCAAGCTGCCCCTCCGGGAGGCGCACCTCGTACAGAGTAAGGAAAATGATGAGGCAGACGCAGCTCGGGCTGAGAGAGGAGATACTTAGCAGCGAAGAGCTTTGGGACTGCACGACGTGCTTCACATGCGTCGAGAGATGCCCCCGCTCCGTTCCGATCGTGGACGTCATCATCGCGCTCAGGAACATGGCCGTTGCCGAAGGGCACATCTATGACAACCACAAGAAGACGGCGCAGAACCTCTACAAGCTCGGCCACACGGTCTCCGTCAACGCCGACATAACGAAACTGAGGGACAGCCTCGGTCTTCCGAAGACCCCTCCGACAGTGCTCGCCAACAAAAAAGCGATGGAAGACCTTGTCAAGCTGATGGATGCAACAGGGTTCAACAAGATAGTGGAGTGATAAAATGGCAAAATACCTATTCTTCTTGGGCTGCATTGCACCCCTCAGATACCCCGGGCTGGAGAAATCCACGAAGGTCATAAGCAAAAAGCTGGGCATAGAGCTCCTCGAGTTCGAGGACGCCAGCTGCTGCCCCGCCCCCGGTGTGATAAAATCATTCAGCAAGGACACATGGCTTGCCGCCGCGGCAAGGAACCTCGCCCTCGCAGAGAAACAGGGGCTGCCGATCATAACGATCTGCAACGGATGCTACGGGTCTCTTGTAGAAGCGGCGCACGAGCTCAA
>JAKQBQ010000207.1 GCA_029574055.1 Methanobacteriota archaeon | reverse complement strand
ACGAATTCATGGAATGCGTAAGGAACAGACAGACGTTCGTGCAGAGATTCAGCCGGCCGGAGACTAAAGACGTGGTAGAAAAGAACCTCAACGCCCATGAGTTCTTCAAGAAGCTCTGCTACGCGAACTGGGATTATGGGGAGCCGGGATGTCTTTACTGGGATAGGATAGAATCGTGGAACCTCCTCAGCGAGTTCCCCGATTACCATTATGCCGGAACCAATCCATGCGCTGAGGAGCCCCTTCCCGCAGGCGGAAGCTGCCTTCTGGGAAGCATAAACCTCTCCGTGTTCGTCAAGGACGGGAAGTTCGACGAGAATGATTTCCGTCGGACAGTAGGCATCTGCGTAAGAGGGCTCAACGATGTGCTCGAAGAGGGGCTGCCGCTGCACCCCCTGCAGGAGCAGAAGGATTCCGTGAGGGACTGGAAGCAGATTGGCCTCGGAATAATGGGCCTTGCCGACATGTTGATAAAAATGGAGTTGGAGTATGGGACGAAAGAGGCCATGGACTTCTGCCACGCGCTCGGCTTCATAATGGCCGATTCCGCCATAAGGGAGTCGGCACTGATAGCCAAAGAGAAGGGGAAGTTCCCCAAATGCAACATAGAACAGCTGATGAGTTCGCCCTTCTTCATGGAGAACACCTCTGAGGACACGAGGGAACTGGTAAGGAAATACGGGATAAGGAATTCCCAGCTTCTCACGATCGCCCCCACCGGCACGCTTTCGACGATGATCGGCGTATCGGGAGGGATCGAGCCCATCTTTGCCAACTCATACGAGAGGAGGACGGTATCCCTCTCCGACCACGACGACTATTACAAAGTGTATGCGCCGGTCGTGAAGGAATACATGGACAAACATGGGATCACCGACGAGAAGGACCTTCCGAAGTTCTTCGTGACCGCCCAGAACCTGGACTATAAGCAGCGCCTTAACCTTCAGGGGACCTGGCAGATGCACATCGACGCTTCGATCAGTTCGACGGTGAACCTCCAGAACGATTTCCCGGAGAATGAGGTCTATGATCTTTATCTATATGCCTGGCAGATAGGCTGCAAGGGCGTGACTGTTTTCAGAGACGGATGCAAGCGCCTCGGCATACTTTCCGCGAATGAGAAGGAAGGGAAGAAGGAAGAGGAGCCGGAGAACGGGAACGGAAAGCGCAAGAAGAGAGGGTTCGTGGAGAATGTCGCGGACGATGTGGTCGGGAAGAAGAGGAAGCTCATGACCGGCTGCGGAAGCCTGCACTGCACTGCCTTCTTCGATCCCCACGGCGGCGAGCTGCTTGAAGCCTATCTCAACAAGGGATCCACCGGCGGATGCAACAATTTCATGATCGGGCTGTCAAGGATGATCTCCCTGGCCGCAAGGAGCGGCTGCGACATCAATTCGATAGTCGATCAGTTAAGAAGCTGCGGCTCATGCCCTTCGTATGTTGTGAGGACATTCACAAAAAGAGACACCAGCAAAGGATCCTGCTGCCCCATGGCGGTGGGGTGGGCGCTTCTCGATATGCATGCGGAGATGCAGAGGGAGGTCAAAGGGATCACCTTTGAAGCGGAGAGGGAGAACGCCGCCGCAAAGCCGAAAGCGGCGATCATAAACCCCTGCCCGAAATGCGGCGACGAACTGCAGTTCCAGGGCGGCTGCAACATCTGCAAGGCCTGCGGATGGACCAAGTGCGATTAAACCTCTTCACCCAACATTATTTTTTCATATTGTTTTGTGAACATATATTGCAGTATCAGAGCGATCCCCGCACCTGCCAGCACGCCGGTGGCGATCCTCGCCGCCGGGATATCCGAGCCTGAGAGGTATCCGATCCCCCATTCGATGAAAGTAGAGGCGATCATCGCAGCTCCGATGATGAGGAGCCTCTTGTCGCCGATATAAAAGGGGCATACCGCTCTGTCCGTCAGAACAAACCCCGCGATCGCCCCCGCCAAGATGGAAACGTCCCTCTGGCAGAAAGCCATTTGCGACCCGTTGATAATGAACGACCTTGCCTCCTCCTGGTGACAGAACAGGTCGCCCAGGAAGTAGACCGCCTTGGTCAAAGGATCCGCGAATGAAAGCCTTCCCCAGTTCTCGACGACCCCCGCGTTCCCGTCCAAGCCGGTGAAAGACCCGTAAGGGTACAGCAAAGGCAATGCTATCAGGAGCAAAGCGAACACTGCAAGGAACAGCAGTATCGCCCTGCCCGAGGTTGACCGGTCCATGCCGGAACATTGCCTTTGCTGTATAAATCGGTGATTAGCTCACAACCCTATGCTGGAGCATACCATG
>JAKQBQ010000204.1 GCA_029574055.1 Methanobacteriota archaeon | reverse complement strand
ACTTTCAACATCGACTTCCTCGGCCTGAACCAGAAACTCAACCTGGATGCCCTGCCGAACCCGGAGAAGACGAACGTACCGGAGGACTTCTTCGCTGACAGGAACGTCAGGTTGGCCTTCGCCCACGCCTTCGACTATGATAAGTACATCGAAGACGGCCTGATGGGAACCGCGATCCAACCCAACGGGGCCATACCCAAGGGCATGTTCGGCTACTCGGAGGATGTTCCGCGCTACACATTCGACATGAACTTGGCTGGGATGTACCTCTATCTAGCGAAGACCCCGGTCGAAGCGGAGGACGCCGAGGCCAGTTTCCTCTCGGACATCATTGCGAGGATCGACCTTTAAACCTCTTTCCCTTTATTTTTTTTAATTCTTTAAATAATATCGAAAAACAAAGGGAGATTGAGACCAGTGCGGTTGACGAATTATATCATTAAACGATTATTGCTCCTGATACCAGTCTTGATCGGGGTATCACTTATCATTTTCACCCTTACTAGGATCACCGGGGATCCGGCCGCGGGATACATCAACGAAAAGATGACCCAAAGCCAGATTGATCAAATCTATGAGAAGTATCATTTCAATGAACCAGTATATACTCAATACGTGTATTGGCTGAATGGAATAATAACCTTGGATTGGGGTTGGTCTAAAACCTATGGGGGACCTGTTACCGATGCTATAGCATATTATTTTCCAGCAACATTGGAGCTGACCTTGGTCAGCATATTCATCGCCATAATAATTGGCATATACCTAGGGATCGCCTCTGCGGTCAGACGTAATAGGCCCTTCGACCACGTCACCAGGGTCGTTTCGCTCATAGGCGTCTCCCTTCCGATCTTCTGGCTGGCCCTTATATTGCAATACCTATTCTACTTCCATTTTGGATGGTTCCCCTCTAGTGGAAGAGCGTCCAATGTCTATTATCTCACCAAATCTATTCCAGACATTACAGGCCTCTACCTGCTCGATTCTGTATTGGTGGGGAACTTCGCGCTTTTCAAAGATGTGCTGTGGCATATCTTCCTGCCCGCTGTGACGCTATCGTTCGGCACCATCGCCGTCGTCACTAGGATCATGCGGAACAGTATGCTTGAGGTCCTTAGTTTGGACTATGTCAAAACCGCCAGGGCCAAAGGGCTCAGCGAGAGGAGCATAATCTGGAAGCATGCAAGGAAGAATGCCATGATCCCCACGACGACGGTCATTGGGCTCTCCTTTGGAGGCCTTCTTGGGGGCGCGGTGCTGACCGAATCAATATTCTCCTGGCCAGGTTTAGGGAGATGGTCCGCGACCTCTATCAAGCTATTCGATTCCAATTCCGTCCTTGGATTCTGTCTCCTAGTGGCCATAATCTACGTGCTGATCAACCTGGCCGTAGATGTGCTATACGCATATTTGGACCCGAGGGTCCATCTGGAGTGATATCATGACCGATGTACAAGAACCCGATACCACTTCTACGATCAACGACATCTCGAATACACCTTCGACCACACCACGGGTCCCACCCAAATCAGGGTTCAATATCGATTCCAACGTATTGATGAAAGAGCTAGAACCCAGAGTGCGAGAGCTTAGAAACTCCCTAGGTCTACTCCGTGAGAACATTACCGCCTTGGTAGGCCTGGGTTTCGTGATCTTCATCATCATCATTGCATTGCTCGCACCTGTGATCTGCCCTCCTACCTCGGCCGATCCAATGTACATTCCAAGGGATTTCAAACAACCGAAGCCCCCTGGAGCCGATGGACACATCCTTGGAACCGGAAATTGGGGCACGGACATGCTCTATGGGATAGTATGGGGCGCAAGGACATCGATCATCATCTCTCTGTTTGTGGTAATAACCGGCGTGCTGATAGGATTGGTTGTCGGCTCGATCGCGGGCTACTATGGCGGTCGAATCGACAATCTAATGATGAGGATAACCGACGTATTCCTATCCTTACCGGCGCTGATCCTGGCCATGGCTATAGCATCTATTCTTGAAAGAAGCTTAGAGAACATGATGTTGGCATTGATCATAGTGTGGTGGCCATCATATGCTCGTCTGATCAGGGCGCAGGTGCTATCCATCAAGGAAAGCACATATGTAGAGGCCGCCAGGGCGATAGGCGCCAAAACGGACCGCATCCTCTTCAAGCACATCGTGCCCAATGCCATATCCCCGCTCATCGTAGCTGCGACAATGGACATCGGAGCCGTCGTGCTGGTCGCAGCCGGCCTAAGCTATATAGGTTTCGGGGTGAGCACCGGTTCTGCCGAATGGGGGCGCATGGTGTCCGACGGACAATCCTGGTTCCTGAGCACGGTCTATTGGGAGGGTAAGGCCTATACCGCCTCTTGGGTGGTCATATTCCCTGGTCTGGCCATATTGATATTCACAATGGGATTCAGCCTATTGGGGGATGGGTTGAGGGATATACTCGATCCGAGATTGAGGAGGTAAGGCATTGGGCAAAGACAATATTATCGATATCAAGGACCTCCGCATCAATTTCTATACCAAGGCCGGGGTCGTCAAGGCCATCGATGGGGTCGATCTGTCCATCATTAAAGGAGAGACGTTCGGGCTGGTAGGGGAAAGTGGCTGTGGAAAGAGCGTCACAGCCAATTCCATCATGGGACTGATCCAATCCCCGCCTGGAAAGATAGAGAAGGGAGCGATCTGGTTCAATGCCCCTAAAGAGATATTGGAACGGATCCAGCCAAATGGGCGTTTCAGAAAAGGCTCTTCGAAGACGATATCGCTCACTGACGGCAAGGTAGAGATATTAGGGCTCAATAAAAAAAACCTACGGTTAATTCGGGGCAGGGCCATCTCCATGATCTTTCAGGAGCCGATGACCGCCCTCAACCCAGTTTTCACGGCCGGGGACCAGATCTCAGAGATCATCCTTCTCCATGAGAAGAGGGAATTGGCCGAGGCGGTGCTGAAGAAACTTAACGAAACCAATGGTCAAAAAAAGAGGTACAGGAGAGCAAGCAAGAAGATAGGGGGCAAAGGGGAGCTTCGGTGCAGCAGCTGCAATGGCATTGTTCTAGAGGACCAAGAGCTATGTCCCCAGTGCGGATCGAGCTTTGTCCGTAATCCGAACAAGACGGTCAGATTTAGATTGTTCTATAGGCGCATATACACCAAGATGGTCAAGGACCCGGACGCCCTGAGCCTATCCTTAATGGCAAAGGTTCCCATCTTGCGTCGCTACCGCAGGCTGATGATAATAGAGGCAAACGATAGGGCGATGCGCATGCTGCGTCTGGTCCGCATTCCCGACCCAAAGAACGTGATGAAGTCCTTCCCGCACGAGCTAAGCGGTGGAATGCAGCAGAGGGTCATGATCGCCATCGCGCTTTCGTGCCGTCCTCAACTATTGATTGCAGATGAACCGACGACCGCGCTCGATGTTACCATCCAAGCCCAGATCCTCAAACTCATCCAAGAACTGCAGGATGAGATGGACACCTCGGTGCTTATGATCACCCACAATCTCGGCATCGTGGCCGAGGTCTGCGATCGCGTCGGCGTGATGTACGCAGGCTGTCTAGTGGAGAGAGCGAGCACGGACAGCATCTTCAAGGAACCATTGCATCCTTATACCCAAGGCCTGATGAACTCCATCCCCAAGGTCGATCTCGAGCTCAGCCGCCTTGAGACGATCGAGGGTAATGTTCCCAACCTGATCAATCCCCCATCAGGGTGCCGTTTCCACACGAGATGTCCCTATGTCATGGAGCATTGCAAAAAGGAGAAGCCGCAATTGATCGAGATCGTTCCGGGCCATAGCGTCGCCTGCCATCTCTACGGAGGTGATGGAAATGGATGACATCCTCATCGAAACCAGGGGAATGAAGAAGCATTTTCCCATTCGAGGGGGGATAATCAGGAAGGACCTGAGCAGCGTGAAGGCCGTGGACGGCTTAGATCTAATAGTACGCAAAGGCGAGACCCTAGGCATAGTAGGTGAGAGCGGGTGTGGCAAGACCACTGCCGGACGCTGTATGCTGATGTTGACCAAGCCTACCAGCGGTCATGTCTATTACAAAATGCCTCCGGATGTCAGGGCCCGCCTCATAGAGCTTGAGAAGGAGGCCGAAGCGATCGCTGCCAAGGCTGGCAATAAGCCTAAGGCAAAGAAACAACCTTTGAGCAAGGAGCATCAGGCGATCATTGACAATTATGCCCTGGATGCGAAGGACAAGGAGGAGCTTAGGCGGATGCGGAAGGATATGCAGATCGTCTTCCAGGACCCGTACTCGTCCCTCAATCCGCGCATGCTGATCAAGGATATCCTGGTCGAACCTTTGATGGTGCACGGCCTCACCGCCAGAGAGACCGCCATGGAAAGGGTGTTCATGATCATCGAGAAGGTGGGCCTTAGTCAGGACCATCTCTATCGGTACCCCCACGAGTTCAGCGGAGGGCAGAGGCAGAGGATAGGGGTGGCTAGGGCGCTAATGCTCAATCCGGACATGATCGTGCTGGATGAGCCCACCTCGGCGTTGGACGTCTCTGTGCAAGCCCAAATCCTGAACCTGCTGAACGACCTGCAGGCCGACTTCAGGCTCACGTACACCTTCATCTCCCATGACCTCAGCACCATCCAGTACAT
>JAKQBQ010000197.1 GCA_029574055.1 Methanobacteriota archaeon | reverse complement strand
CCAGTTCGACATTTCGGATCCGCGCGATGTCGGGGAGATAAGAAGGGCATTGACCGAAAGGGGCTTACAGCCGGTATTCAATGACTATGTGAGAGTATGATCATCGCCGTCACCGATAGGAAGATCAGCGCCGCGCGCGATTTTTTGATGCAGTTCGAGATCATAGCCGAAACGTCTCCCGATATGATCATACTCCGCGAGAAAGATCTCCAGGAGAACGAATACCGATATCTTGCGATAGAATGCGGGCGTATATGCAGCTACTATAACGTGAAGTTCTGCGTCAACATGTTCATCAAAGTTGCGGAGGCTTTCGGAAGCGAGCGCGTGCAGGTGTCGTTCGGCTCGCTGAGGACGAATAGGGACAGGCTTCTGCGTTTTCATGAGATCTGGGTATCTGTCCATTCCATTGAGGAAGCGGCGGAAGCGGAACGCTTGGGGGCAACCCACCTGATATATGGGAACGTGTTCGAAACTTCATGCAAACCCGGTGCGAAAGGCAAAGGGACGGATGAGCTGGAAGCCGTATGCGGTGCGGCGGGCATTCCTGTTTTTGCAATAGGCGGCATCGATACCAACACCGCGGGCGCAGCGATGGATGCGGGGTGCAAAGGGGTATGTGTGAGAAGCCTTCTGATGCAGTCAAAGGCCCCCCAGACAGTAATGGACGAGCTAAGGCTCAAAATAAAAAGGAAATGAAGGCCCGATATCACTCGGGCGGTTTTGCGCGTCCATTTTGAAGCAACTTGGGGCCCTTCCAGCTCCAGTCGCCGAGAAGGTGCATCGCAGCCGGCACTATGTACGTGCGCACAAGGAGAGCGTCGACCAATATCGCGAAGCATAAAGCGAATCCAAACTCCTGCAGCATGGTGGTGCTCGACAGCATAAGCGTTCCGAACGCACCTCCCATTATCAATCCGCAGATGGTTATCACCGACCCCGAATGCGTCACGGCATGAGTGATGGCGTCATCATTGCTCATCCCTTTGTGAATACGGTTCTCTTTGATGCGGGTGGTGAGCAGGATGTCATAGTCCATACCCAGACCCAGACACACCACTATGAGGATGATGGGTATCATCCATATCACTCCGTCCCCCATGAGGCCGCCGAAGAGCAGATGCGTTATAGCGACGGTCCAAACGACGCTCATTAGGATCGTAAGTATCGAACGCACGGGGGTGACGTAGGATCTCATCACAAAGAACAGCAGCACGAATATCAGCGCTATTGCGATGATCTCGACCTTAAGGAACTCGCTGCTTACCTGCTCCGATATCTCGTACATGACGATGGCGCTTCCGGTGAGCCATTTTGCCGATACCATGTCCTGATTCTCGCTTGCGAACTTCGATGTGGTGCTGTCCATGAACTTCATCGTATCCATGGAGCGGTCCGCCATGGCTTCGTCTTTTGTGATCACAGTGTATTTGACATAGTCTAAAGCGAAGGGTATCCCGACATTCTCATTGGTCCCGCCGACGGATGTTGCAAGCACATAGTTCAAAATGTAATCCATGGAGGCTTCCAGACCCTCATCGTAGTAAACGGCCTCATGGCCGGTCATCGCCTCATATCCAGACACTATCGTGCCGATCACTCCCGACATCTGCTTCATAAGCGTGTCAGGGAGCTCGGCTGCGGCCGCGGTATACACCTCCATGGTGTATTCGTGATCGGACATGGCGCCTTGTGCACCAACGGATCCGACAGCACCCTGGACGAGGCTGTCCCACACATATATCCCCCACACCTCTCCGACATTGTCGTCTTCAGAGAATGTTGAGGAGATCGTCGACAATCTTTCGATATAACCGGGATTGGACCAATAAAGCTGCCCGAACACCGAACCTCCGCCTGTGGGCACCTCGACAATACTTCCCAGAGGCTCCGTTAATTCGAGGATGGCATAGTTGGGCATGATCATGCCTCCGTTGGTATAGTTCTCCATTTCATTCAGCCCATCCATGGCCTCTCCGGACGACATTGCGCCCACCATATCATACGACGATTCGGATGTCGCCATTATGAATGCGGCGGGTATTGTTACCAAAACCGCCGCCACAATGATGATCTTGGCGTGTTTCAAAGACGCGTGAACAGACCTTGTGAAATACCTGTGCCCGATGCGCGATACCTTTCCGTGCCATCCCTTGTGCGCCTTTCCGCCTTCCATGAGCGATGCCATCTTCGTTGGCCAGAACAGCTTCTCCCCGAAAATGGCCAATATAGATGTTATAAGCGTCAGCGCGGCAATGAGCGCAACGAGTATTCCGATCGCAAGCATCACTCCCATGGAGCTTATCATCACGAAAGAGCAGATGGACATCGCTCCGAAGCCGATGACGACCGCCAGCCCGGATGTGGTTATCGATTCTCCCGCCCATGTCACCGCCCTCCTTACAGCAAGCTCATGGTCGGCCCCTTGGACCCTTTCTTCCCTGTACCTTGCAAGAATGAATATGCAGTAATCACACCCTGCGCCCAACATGGAGACGAGCAGTATCATCTCCGTCATGTAAATGATGTTCAGCACCTGTCCTACCAAGAACATCAGTGCCATGACCACCCCGAATGCAACGCCGATGGTCATAGGCGGCATCGCCGAGGTCACGAAGGATCTGAAGAACAACCCCACAAGTATCAGGATCATCAGCACGGAGAACACATCTATCTTTGAGATGTCCTCGGATGCCGTGGTCTCTGTGTCGTAAAGGATCGCGGGAGACCCCGACACATAGGCGGTCACGTTCGATATGTTGTTCTCTTCGAGTATACCCGCAATGAGGCCTCTGAATACCGGCGTGTCTGCGGAAACGATATTGGCGCCGATCATTTCCTGATTGTAGACGGCTGCATAGATCACCACCCCTTCGTTCGGATCATCTTGAGCAGTGAACAGCCCGTACGGAATGAACTGCGAGATCTTGGGTTCGCCGCTTTCGTCGACATAACCGGGAAGTTCTGCTAAGATCATGCTGTTGAGCGCCAAGGCATTCATCATCCCTTCGGACGTGTCAAAACTCACAACGAGAAGCACCGCAGATTCCATCTGGGTATCCGAGGTGTAAAAATAATTACCCATCACTTCAGCGCCTTCAATGGATTCGGCATCAGGTCCCGCCATGTCTGTGGTCTCATAATCGAGAACGCTTCCGGCTTTGAGGATGCCGGGCACTGCGCATATCAGCACCACGATCCAAAGGGCAACGATCAGTTTGGAACGCTTCAAGATCACGTCCGCGAGTCTTTCGAATATCATTAAGCCCACGGAATGGCATTGTTGTATATACTACTCTCGAAAGTCGAACCCATCGACTCCGGCGCTTCCGCATCGGCACCATTATATCAAGGACACAATGTTATCATTAAATGACCGTTCCGGAGCGTTGATTCGGTGGAAACATTAGGATATCTGACCAAGATACAGCCTGTCATCATATTGGCCGCTGCGATCATAGGGATAATACTCGGACAGTCGCTGTTCTTTTCGGAGAACACCGGCGGCCTGATCGAAGCCGCTTTGATGATCCTGCTGTTCTTCGTCTTCCTGAAAGTCGACGTGAAGGATATCGGACGTTCTTTCAAGAATGTGCGTTTCTCGGCGACGGCGGTGTTCATTAACTTCGTCATAACGCCGATCGCGGCGGTCCTGCTCGCATACGCATTCCTTGGAGGATCCATCGACATGATGATCGGGTTCCTGATGCTGCTCGTGACCCCCTGCACAGACTGGTTCATGGTGTTCACCGGCATGTCGAAAGGGAACGTGTCTCTAAGTGCGGCGATACTTCCCCTGAACCTCGTGCTTCAGGTACTTCTGCTTCCGGTGTACCTTTTCCTGTTCTTGGGAACAGGATCGTCATTCGACATCATCTCTGTGCTGACAAGCGTGGTGGTCGTCCTCGCTATCCCTTTCATCGCCGCGAATGTGGTCAAGATCATCATCAAGACCGCCGGCAAGAAGGATGCGCTGGACAATAAGATGGATGTGCATGGGGATGGTTTGCAGCTGCTGTTCCTTTGCATAGCGGTGTTCGCGATGTTCGCCAGCAACGGCAGCCTGATAGTCGACGACCCGATGGTCCTGGTGCAGATGCTCATCCCGCTGGGGATATTCTTCATATTGAGTTTCATTATCTCCAGGATCGCGGGGAAGGCGATGAGGTTCCCATTCGACGATACCACTTCCCTTACGTTCACCGTAATGGCAAGGAACTCCCCCTTGGCCTTGGCTATAGCGGTCGCAGCCTTCCCGGAATCTCCCTTGATCGCCCTCGTATTGGTGGTGGGGCCGTTGATCGAGCTTCCTGTCCTTTCCCTGACGTCCGCCGTAGTCCTGAGAATGAGAAGAAAAAACGACGCTGCATGTGCAAAATGAATAGTTGCCTCCTCTGTTCTCCCTTCTATTTGTGGCAAGTTATAAATGCAATTCAATGGATAACGACATAGAGGTTGGTAAAATAGGCAAATTTGTTATGAAACCAGCGAAGAACGGCGTTATGTTCAATCTCATTGCGAGCAACGGCAAGGTCGTTTGCACATCCCAAGTGTATGCGAACGAATCTTCATGCCTGAACGGGATCGAGAGCGTAAAGAAGAACAGCAAATCCAAGATAGAGGATCAGACCATAGATGGATACAAAAAGCTCACGAACCCCAAGTTCGAGGTCTATTTGGACGCGGGCGAGAAGTACCGCTTCCGCCTGAAAGCGATGAACGGAGAGATCGTTGCGGCTTCCCAGGGCTACAGGAGCAAAGAATCCTGCAAGAAGGGGATCGCAAGCGTTGCAAGCAACGCCGCAGACGCTCCGGTCGTAAAAGAAGAAGAGTGAACAAAGGGATCCTGCGGGAAAGATGCCCGCAGATCCAAACTTTTTAATCTGTTTTCTCCTGCATTGCCATTTCATCGTGTCTGCGCCTTTGCATACGCTTGTAAGACCACGATATCAGCGGCGGGGCTATTATCGATGTTGCCAGGGTCATCAAGATGATGGAGGTGAACATATAATCGGTGAACACGCCGATGGTCAGGCCTATGCTTGCAACTATTATCCCCACCTCTCCTCTGGGTATCATGCTCACACCGATCAGCAAAGAGGAATCCTTGGACAACTCCCCATTCCTTGATCCGTAATAACCGCTTACGAACTTTGTGATGACCGCGACCAATATCAGCGAGATGAGCAGCGGCACCATCGAGACCTCGAAGGAATCGAACTTGACCATCATGCCCACGTATATGAAGAAGAACGGAAGCATGAACGATGTCACGGTATTGAAATTCTCTTCGCACGGCATGGTGTCCTTGAACTCGGCGAACAGCATTCCGGCGAGGAACGCGCCTATTATCCCGGCAAGGCCGATGGTGGATGACAGCGCCGCCATTCCCAGGCACACGAGGACCTCTATTCCCAGTATGCTCAGCTCCGAGGGGTGCGACCTCCTCTCATGGAACTCCGACACGTCGCATCCGACCGCGATGTCCCCATGTACGTCGGCGCTTCTGTATCTCTCTATCATCTTCAGCTTTCTTCTGGTCGCCATCTTCTTTATGTAAGTTATGAATCCGAAGGATGCGACCAGGAACACTATCACCACGATGGTGTTCACCACTATGTTCGTCATATCCGTCCCGGGCGTCACGATACCGCTTATGATGGCCAGCAGGGTCAGGCAGAGGATGTCGTCTATCACGGCGCCGCCGATTATTATCTTTGCCTCTTTGCTGCTCATGGCATCCATGTTCCTGAGCACTTCGATCGCTATCCCTGTGCTCATTGCGAACATCGCCGTCCCCACAAGGATCGCCAGGTTAATGTTGCTGGGATCATACGCCATCATGAGCGCGAATCCGCCCAGCAGGGGAACGACTATTCCCAGGGTCGCTACGTAAAGGGCGGTCCTTCCCACTTTCAGCAGATCGCTGAAACGCGTCTCGAGACCGACCATGAACAGAAGGAATATCACTCCGACCTCGCCCATCACATGCAGGAAGTGGCTGTCCTGGTGGGCGAACTCCTCCGGATCGAAATGCAGCGTGATGCCGATATCGGGGAAGAAGATGATCAAATTGATGAACAGAACGCCGGCCAGTATCTCCCCTACCAAGGAAGGCAGCTTGAGCCTTTCGCATATGCTCCCGAACAGCTTTGCCATCAGAAGCAGTATGAATATCTGCACGATGATGTATCCGATATCTCCCGTCCTTCACACCTCGGTCTTTTTTTCTTCCGGAACACGGGTCGCTTTTTCTTTCGGCGGTTTACCGTATACCACGCCGGTTCGTATGGAATTCATTGTTTTTAACCGATATGGTAGGTCCGTTCCGATCATTCTTTGACGGAAAGCTCTATCATCCTGCGCTTGACCTTTGACATAACGGCTTCGAAGACCACGAATTCCTCTTCTGTAACCTCCTGCATCAGAAGTCGGAACAGTTCGTTGAACGCTGCGAGCGCCACCTCTTTCGCTTCCGCGCCTTTCGGCGTCAGAACGATGGAGTATTCCTTTCCGGACTCGGATGTGTTGATCACGAACCCATTCTCGACAAGATGCTTGACCGCTCTTGTGGTGAGGGATTTGTGCACCCCTACAGTGTCGGTCATTTCCCTCAGGGACATTCCTTTCTCTTCGTCCAGCATGGCAAGGAACACGATCTGGCTTTCGGTCAGGCGTGTGCTTGCCACGCGCTCGTTTATGAATTTGGCTACAAAGGATTTCACCGGCTTCGGGTCGAAATCGAAAGGAGTTATGTCGAACTTCCTTTTAGGAGGGACATCCTTGCTGCTCATACTCTAGGGAAATGGGTTGCCGCGTATTATAGATTGTCTACAAATAAACAGCGGCATCTGCCTGTATGTTCATAGTTTCTGAATTACTCTGAACATTCGGGACGAAGCGAAAAAATATGATAGGAAGTGTTAAATATGGAAAAACTCAAAACGAAAAACGTCTGGCCGAAAAAATTGAATTTGGATCCCGGGGATCTGGATGGTAGGTTGAGTGCGGACGCCGGGATTCGAACCCGAGTTCTAACCTTGGCAAGGTCAAGTGATAACCAGCTACACTACGTCCACAGCGTTCACTTGCAACCTATTTTTTGCATATAAATGTTATGTCAGATACGCTTTCATATCTTGCGCTGCCCCTGATACAGGGAATTGTTCTGATATATCGGCTCGCAGGTTATATTGAGTCCAAGCCTCTTGAGGGTCGCCTCATCCACCGAGGACAGGATCACCGAAGAATGCATCTCGCACCCCCTGAGCTTCGGAAGCTGCTCCAGGGCGGCCATCGCGGTCGGGTTGGTCTGCGCGGAGATGGAAAGTGCGATCAACATCTCGTCCACATGGAGCTTCGCGTTCTTTAGGCCGAGATTCTCGGTCTTGAGGGTCTGTATCGGCTCCAATATGCTCGGAGATATCAGAAGTATCTTGTCATCGAGGCCGACGATCGTTTTGAGGGCATTGAGAATAGCGGCGGAGCTCGCGCCCAGCAGCGATGATGTCTTCCCGGTCAGTATCGTGCCGTCCTCGATCTCTATCCCCGACACAGGAACTCCCAGAGCGGCGGCCTTCTTCATCACTGCGGGGATCACTTTCCTATCCTGAGGATTGATGGAGGCGTTCTTCATAAGGAACTCCATCCTGTTGACCATGTCGTCGGATGCCATCTCCTGCTTCCTATCCTTAAGGAGATCGTAGTAGCGCCGTATCACCTCGAACCGGGAGGCCTTCGACACCACCTCATCATCTGTGATGCAGTGTCCTGCCATGTTGACGCCCATGTCCGTAGGCGAACTGTAGGGCGACTCCCCCAATATCTTCTCAAGCATGGAGTTCAGCACCGGGAATATCTCCACGTCCCTGTTGTAATTGACCGCCCTCTCCCCATGCGCCTCAAGGTGGAAGGGATCGATCATGCTCACGTCCGCCAGATCTATCGTCGCAGCCTCGTACGCCAGATTTATCGGGTGCTTCAGCGGCAGGTTCCAGATGGGGAACGTCTCGAATTTTGCATACCCGGCGGACACGCCCTTTTTATTTTCATGATACAGCTGGGAAAGGCAGGTGGCCATCTTGCCGCTGCCGCTTCCTGGAGCGGTCACCACCACCAGCGGCCGGCTGGTCTTGACGAACTCGTTCTTCCCATATCCCTTGTCGCTTACGATCTTGTCCACTTCCAGAGGGTATCCTTCTATCTTGTAGTGTTTGTAGACCTTGATGCCGAGCGCTTTGAGCCTTTTTTCAAATAAGGCAGCGGCGGGCTGCGAGGAATATTGCGTAAGGACAACGCTCTCGACGAACATCCCCCTTTCCCTGAACGAGTCGATCAGCCGCAGGGCTTCCATGTCATATGTTATCCCTATATCCCCTCTGACCTTGTTCTTGGCTATGTCCCCCGCATTGACTACAACGATCGCTTCAACGCTGTCCGCCATCTGCATGAGCATCTTGATCTTGCTGTCCGGACTGAACCCCGGAAGCACCCTGGATGCGTGGTAGTCGTCGAAGAGTTTCCCGCCGAATTCGAGGTACAGTTTCCCGCCGAACCTATCGACCCTTTCTCTTATGTGTTCGGACTGAACCCTTATGTACTTCTCATTGTCAAAACCTATCTTCATACTAACGGGGATATAAGATAACCCTATCTTCTAAAAAAGGTTATCCTGTGTTCACGGCGGCGGCCTTTGGAAGAATGTGCGGGGAGACCGCCCGCAATTGGATGAGGATGCACGAATGAGCTCGGGCAGCCCCTTCGATTTTAGGTAAGTATATATTGCAAGTTTGAATTAAAGAAAAACGAAACAGAGGTGTCTGCGGTGTAGTCGCAGGCGGTTTGGATTCAGATCAGTGATGTACAATGATCTCAAAGTTCACAGATTTAGGCATTTCGGAAGACATCGCAAAAGCGATGGATGACATGGGATGGGAAGAGCCCACCCCGATACAGGTAGCAGCTATCCCGCGCGGATTGAACGGCAGCGACATGTTCGCCCAGGCGCAGACGGGAACGGGAAAGACGGGGGTCTTCGGCTCCATAATGCTCCAGACCATTGAGTCCGGACAGAAGCTCCCGTCGGCGATCGTCCTTGTTCCCACAAGAGAACTGGCTAACCAGGTGGCCGACCAGATAACGGACATGGCCAAGTACACAAAGCACAAGTGCATCCCCATTTACGGAGGAGCGAGCATCGAAGGCCAGATAAAGCAGCTCGAGAAGGGCGCCGACATCATCGCCGGGACCCCGGGAAGGGTCAAGGATATGATCGGCAGGGGCATCCTCAATCTAAGCATGATAAAAATGATGGT
>JAKQBQ010000193.1 GCA_029574055.1 Methanobacteriota archaeon | reverse complement strand
GGTCCGGATGATCCGAGGATGAAGGACATTCGCTCGGAAGCGAAAGCGAGATTCTACAGACCTGGGAAATCTCTGATGGTATTGGGCGCGACATCGGATGCCGGCAAGTCCGTGACCGTCGCGGCCATATGCAGGATGCTTCACAGGAAAGAATATCTCGTCACTCCCTTCAAATCCCAGAACATGAGTTTAAACTCCAAGGTCACAAGAAGAGGGTTCGAGATCGCGATGATCCAGACCCTGCAGAGCCAGGCTGCCGGATTGAGGAACCCCGACCAATACATGAACCCCATACTCCTGAAGCCGAAGGAGGACAACATATCCCAAGTAATAGTGGAGGGTGAGCCCTACGGCGACTATGACACGAAGGATTACTACGAGAAGTTCGTACCCGGCCCCGGCGTGGAGATAGTGAGAAGGAACATCGAATTCCTGAAGAAACGCTATGACTTCATCATCATGGAAGGCGCCGGATCGCCTGCCGAGATAAACATCTATGACAGGGATATAGCGAACATGGGTGCCGCAAAGATAGCGGATGCCCCCTGCATTTTGGTTGTGAATGTTGAGTGGGGAGGTTCTTTCGCATATGCGGTGGGGACGGTCAAACTGATACCGGAAGAGGATCGGAGCAGGATCAAGGGCATCATCCTCAACAATGTGAGGGGAGACCTCTCAAAAATGGCCGAAGGGGCAAAAGAGCTCGAAAAGATCCTGGATATACCTGTGATAGGAGTGATCCCCCACGTAGACCTGTATCTCCCTCAGGAGGACTCTGAAGCCCTCAGGGATCTTGAAAGCAAAGGCAGCGGGAGCATGGACATATGCGTGATCAGGCTGCCGAGGATATCGAATTTCACAGACATCGATCCGCTTTATATGGAAGACACCACGGTCAGGTTCGTGACCGAGCCGGAAGAGCTGGATGGTGCGGGGGCGATCATCATTCCCGGAACGAAGAACACCATCTCCGACATCCGATGGATGAAAGAAAAAGGCCTGGACAAAGCGATAATCAAGCAGAAGGGGAAGATACCGATACTCGGACTCTGCGGGGGGTATCAGATGATGGGGCGCTCCCTTGAAGACCCGAACGGGTTGGAGGATCCGCGGCCGGGAACAACAGAGGGTCTCGGGCTGTTCGACAATGTAACAAAATGGTCCGAATACAAAAAGAGGACTGTCCTGAGCGAAGGGGTGCTGATCAAGACCGGCGAGAAGGTGACAGGCTATGAGATCCATATGGGGGTCAGCGAGGTCAACGAAGAGCCGCTGTTCAGGATAGATAAGCTGTTCGGGAGCGAGTTCGAAGGTTCGTTCAGGGAAAATGAGATGTTGTTCGGAACATATCTCCACGGCGTCTTCGAGAGGCCGGCGTTCAGAAGATTCTTCTTGTCCTTTGTTGAAGGATGGGATGAGGCGCGCTCCGCATCAAAGGATTACAACGATGTTGTGAACGAGAATTTAGAAAAGCTTGCCGATGCGTTCGAAAGCGGAATGGATGTCGGCATACTGATGGAGATACTGGGGGCAAAAGAATGAGGATCTTGTTCCTGGGCACATCATCCGGCGCAGGAAAGACCACGGTCACCGCTCTCTACTGCAGATACCTCAGCAAAAAAGGCATAAGCGTCGCCCCGTTCAAGGCCTCCAACCTCTCGCTCAACTCCTTCGCTACGAAAGACGGCGGCGAGATAGGGATGGGTCAGGCTTTCCAGGCGTGGGTGTCCGGCATCGAACCATCAAGCGACATGAATCCCATACTCCTCAAGCCTTCCGGAAACGGGAACGTGGATACCATTATCCACGGCAAAACGCAAGCCTTGGAAAATAATGATAAACGGCATGCCATGAATGCTGCCTACGAGGCTTTTGATAGGTTGTCAAAAAATTACGATGTGGTGGTATGCGAAGGCTCCGGATCCCCTGTTGAATTGAATATAATGGATAATGACATTGCCAATATAGGCCTGATGAGAGAACGCGGCATCCCCGCTGTTTTAGTTGGAGATATCGAAAGGGGAGGGGTGTTCGCAGCACTGTATGGCACATGGCTGCTCATGCCTGAGGACCTGCGCCCTCTGCTGAAAGGTTTCATAATAAACAGGTTCCGGGGGGACCCCTCCATACTGGAAAGCGCCATTGATAAGATAGTAGAGCTCACGGGGATGAACTTCATCGGTACGATACCGTACGCCAACCTAAGATTCCCGGAGGAGGATTCGCTGTCCGAGACTGGAGGGAGGTTTGAAGGCTCCGCTTCCATTGACGCATTCATTGCAAATACCGATTCTTTGCTGGAAGCGGCGGAGAGATACGGCCTCGATCTGAAAAAGATAGAGGATATCTCATCCTCCTGATGCCACCTTGACGGCTTTGACCAGAATGCCGTCGGCCACCGGAGTGTCCATCGGGACGGGCCTTCCGTCTATCATGAAGATGAATGTGTCCGGCGAGAAGCCCAACGAACGCACAGCGTCGGATATCGCCGAGCAGCATGCGACCTCGTATTCCTTGCCGCCTATCGCTATCTTCGCGCTCATGGACAAGTGAAAGCATTCTCTTATTTTATTCTGTCTGGGTGGCGACTTTGTACTTTCGGCAGATTCGGTGACCCCCCGCTTAGCTTTATAAGGCTGTGTGAAAATTAGTAATATGCCGTTGGATGGGAAGCCCGGGTTCGGTGCCTTCTCCAGAGGCGGCGAACCCGGGACCATCGGGTAGGGGGTGATATATTTGCCCGCAATTCCGGTCGGCACCTGGTCCGTCCGAATCGTGATCAAGGACGGGGTCATAACGATCTCCGTCAAGATCACCTGATAAGGACCGCCTGACCCACGTTACGGGTCCGGCCCCTCACGGGGCCGTAATATTCCTACAGCCAATAGAACAGATTGCGTCCATATATACTATTTGTCTAAAATGCGGTAAAAGATACAAATCGGTATGTTTGACCTTCCTTTATAACTTGATATACAACATGTGATGGGAAGCCCGGGTTCGGTGCCTTCCACAGAGGCGGCGAACCCGGGACCATCGGGCAGGGGGTGATATATTTGCCCGCGATTCCGGTCGGCACTGGGTCTGTCCGAATCGTGATCAGGGACGGGGTCATAACGATCTCCGTCAAGATCACCTGATAAGGACCGCCTGACCCACGTTACGG
>JAKQBQ010000186.1 GCA_029574055.1 Methanobacteriota archaeon | reverse complement strand
AGGCTATCGGAAAGGCAAGGCCTATCACGCTGTCCCCGACATCCTGAAGGAATTGTTCCTGCCTATCATGTGGTAATTGACCTCGTGCCCCTTCTCTCTGAGCCTCTCTCCGACTTCCCTGGCAATAAGGAGGGTGTTCCCCGTTCCCGAAAAAACAAAATATTCGATTTTCATATATGATCGCCTCCATGTCCGGACGATTTTGCCGACCGTGGTTTTACGGTTTGATATTATAGCCGTTGACCAGTATATAATAACATCAACATGGAGCGGACCGATCATATCTGCCGCTCACTGCGGCAATTAAACAGCTGTATGAAAAGGAAGGGCCGAAGCATATGATGGACTACAGGAACATGTTCGATTTCACCGGCAAAAAGATCCTTGTCACAGGAGGGACCGGAACGCTGGGTTCCGAGTTTGCGTCAGCCTTTGCATCATGCGGCGCCGATGTCGTGATCTCCGGAAGGGACAGGAAAAAGGCAGACGAAGTCCTGAAGAAGTGCCGCATTTACGGCGGGAAATTCGATTTTGTGAGCTGTGACCTTTCGGATATCCGGTCGGTAAGGGAGATGGTGGCACGCGCCCGCGACATCCTCGGCAGGATCGGCGTACTGTGCAGCCATGCCGGATACTCCATCCGCAGACCGGCTCTTGAATGCACCGAGGATGACTGGGACAGCCTTATCAGCATAGACCTCAAGGCACCGTTTTTCGTCGCGTGCGAAGCCGCGAAGATAATGAACGAACAGAACGGCGGAAGGATAATAAACACAGCGTCCGTATCATCCGCGAGAGGACACAGGAACCTCTCTATCTACGCCTCGGCGAAGGGCGGGATCAGCCAGATGACAAAGGTGATGGCGAACGAATGGGCCCCCTACGGGATCACGGTCAACGCCGTGGCGCCCGGCTACGTCCCGTCCGACCAGACCGCAGATCTTATCAGTGACGGATCGAAAAGAGACGAACTTCTCTCGAAGATCCCCATGGGGCGATTCGGCAAGCCCGAGGAAATCGCATCGACTGTCCTCTTCCTGGCATCTCCGGGCGCATCATACATAACGGGTCAGACCATATATATCGAAGGCGGCAGGATGATCGACTGACACAACAGGAGGGAGCGCATCCGCCGTACACCCGGCAGATGCGCTCCCTTCCGTATTTTTTCCGCCAGCGTAGCCCTTACAGCAGCTTGACGATCATTGCGACGCCCTGACCTCCGCCTATGCAGGCGCTGGCCATTCCTATGCTCTTTCCCTGCTGTCTGAGTGCGTAGAGGAGGGTCGTCAGTATCTTGGTCCCGCTTGCCCCTATCGGGTGGCCAAGCGCGATGGCCCCGCCGTGTACGTTGAGGCGGTCCATGTCAAAGGGCATCTTCCTGTGGCATGCTATCACCTGGGCTGCGAAAGCCTCGTTTATCTCGATCAGCTCCATGTCGTCCATCGCCATGCCCGCCTTCTTCAGGACGATGTCCATGGCCTTGACCGGGGCTATCGGGAAGTGCTCCGCATCGACAGCGACCGCAGAGTAGCTGATGATCTCGGCGATGGGCTTCAGCCCCTGCGCCTTTGCCCACTCGTCACCGGCTACCATCACAGCGCTTCCTGCGTCGCAGAGCGCAGAACTGGACCCGGCAGTAATCGTCCCCTCCTTCCTGAAGATCGCGGGCAGCTTTGACAGCGACTCGATCGAGGTGTCCTTCCTTGGGATCTCGTCGGTGTCGAGGACTATCTCGCCCTTTTTCCTGTCCTTTATGACCACAGGCACTATCTCGTCCTTGAACAGCCCCTTTTCTATCGCCTCTACGGCCTTCATGTGGCTGTAATATGCAAATTCATCCTGTTCCTCGCGTGAGATCGAGAACTCGGGGATCACAACGTCCTCAGTGATCTCCCCCATAAGCCGACCCGCGAGCGGGCAGATAAAGCCGTCTGCGTGCAGGACGTCTTCCGCCTTTTTTTCTCCCATCCTGAAGCCCCACCTGGCATCCCGCAGGATGTAGGGGGTGTTGGTCGCGCTCTCCATCCCTCCGGCCAGTATCGCGCTGGCATCGCCGAGCCTGATCCTGTCAGCGGCCAGCATTACGGTGCGAAGTCCCGAACCGCACCTTATGTTTACCGTAAACGCCGGCACAGACTGGTCTATCCCGGCTTTGAACATCGCGTTCCTTGCGGGGTTTGCCCCGACTCCGGCCTGCCATCCGTTGCCCATTATAACCTCCTCAACGGCGTCGGCTGAGACCCCGGAACGCGTTAGGGCTTCTTTCAGCGCTGCCGCCCCGAGGTCTGTAGCTGAAAGTTTGGAGAACTGCCCTCCGAATTTTCCTCCCGCTGTCCTGCTTGCGCTAAGTATTACCGCTTTAGGCACTTTCTGCCACCTCCATTCCCTTTATTGGAAGGAGCGGGTCCGCAACATCAAACTCGGCTTCGGTATGCTCCCTGATCTGTTCCAGCGTAACTTCCGGGGACATCTCTATCAGG
>JAKQBQ010000185.1 GCA_029574055.1 Methanobacteriota archaeon | reverse complement strand
GGGCTATCTCTTTCTTCATGTCCGCGGCACCGAACAGGGAGCTCCCGGCGGCAAGCACGGTAGCGCCGGCATCGACGCATCTTTTTCCCGTATCCCGGTTTATCCCGCCGTCCACAGATATCTCCAGCTTCGGGTTATGGGATTCGGCATATTCCTTCACGCGGGCGATCTTTGAGAGCCCCACATCCTTAAAACTCTGGCCCCCGAAACCCGCATCGACCGTCATGATAAGGACAAGGTCCACCATATCCAGGTAAGGATCCAGCTTTTCCACCGGTATCCCCGGGTTCAGCGTTATCCCCGGCCTCACGCCGCAGTCCCTGATCGCTTTCAACGTTTCTTTCACATCTCCATCGGCATCCACATGGATGGTGAGCATATCGGAACCGGCATCAGCGAACATCTTCACGTATTTCATCGGCCTTTGGATCATCAGGTGGACGTCGAAGGGCATCTTAGTAAGCTTCCTCACAGAACTTATGACCACCGGGCCGATGGTGATGTTGGGCACGAAGATCCCGTCCATGACGTCAAGGTGTACCCAGTCCGCGCCGGCTGACTCTATCCTTTTCACTTCTTCTCCCAACACGGAAAAGTCGGCGGAAAGCATGGATGGTGCTACCTTGGTCATGAAAGGGCTAATGCGCTTCTCTGATTTAAATTTTGGATGTGCTTTCGGTGGCTGTGAACATTATGCTTCCTTATTTCCACAGTTAACGAATTTTCCAGTAGGGCTGGTCTTTCCGATGTGCCGTCTTCCGTATATTTATGTCATTGCGAACTCGTCCTGTGCATATAGCTTCTCCTCGATGTAAATTCGCGTGTTCTTCCACTTTCATAGAACTTTTTCATGCTGTCACTCGGGTTACTACTCACGAGTTACTTACTCACGAGTAGTCTACTCACGATTCCACTATAATGTCTGAAGTGTGTGACACTTCTTATTTCGAGCAGCATCGAAACGATTCCGAGACCTAAGAAAATAATATATCCCTCAGGGCGATTAAGCGGTATGGCTTTGACCAAGCACGATAAGGCGGCAAAGGTCTGCGATGTAGTCAACTGCGGCAAAGAGGCGGAGAGGTCGATCAATATGAAACAGATCGCCCAATCCTCGCTGAAACTCAAGGACCAAGGGGTCAGAAGCGCACACCTTTGCAAAGAACACTATAAGGCCTTCAAGAAAGAGACCAAGACAAGCAGAGAGCTTGACCAGTATTATTGATGGAGAGCGAATGTTGGAGATCCTGTTCCTAGGCACCGGGGCGAGCATACCGTCAAGGGACAGGGCTATGCCCTCCGTCGCAGTACGCCGCGGCACCGATATAGTGCTTTTTGACTGCGGCGAGGGGACGCAGAGGCAGATGATGATATCCCCCTTCTCATTCATGAAAGTAAAAGGGATATTCATCACGCATATGCACGGCGACCATTTCCTTGGACTTCCCGGCCTCCTACAGACCATGGGGCTCTCCGGAAGGAAAGATAAGCTGATGGTATGCGGCCCGGAGGGGCTGTCGGCAGGTCTTGAAGCGATCTTTTCCGTCTGCGAGGGCAGGATAGACTATGAGCTGGAGGTCACGGAGCTTTCTCACGGCGCCGAGATGGTTTTCGACGGGTTTACGGTATCAGCTTTCCGCACCGACCATTCCGTACCATCCTTAGGATACAAAATATCGGAAAAGGATCACAGGGGAAAGTTCGATAAGAAGAAGGCAGCCGCTCTCGGCCTGAGCCCCGGCCCGGATTTCTCCAAGCTGCAGAACGGCGAGAGCGTAGGGGAAGTGACCCCGGACATGGTGATGGGCCCGCCGAGGCCGGGGTGCAGCCTCGTATACTCGGGGGACACCGTACCGTGCGGAGAGCTTTCGGAGGCTGCCGCCGGGGCGGATGCGCTCATCCACGAATCCACATATTCCGGCAAGGAATCCGATCTTGCTTCCGAACACAAACATTCCACTGCGGTCCAGGCCGCCGAGACCGCAAAAAGATGCGGGTGCGGGGCGCTGTTCCTCATACACACCAGCAACAGGTATGATAATAAGACACTCATCGAAGAGGAGGCGAAGGCTGTTTTTGCTAATTCGATACTGCCGAGCGATATGGACATGTATAAAGTGTCTAAAGATGGATACAAGAAAGTTTGAAGATCTATCTTCAGATCTATGCGGAGTTCATTGTATTTAATAGAATAGTGAAGTAATTCGCAAAGATTTATTAACCATGGGGTGTATAAAAAAATATATAGCTTGCTATATGAAACAGCTTAAAAGGGGGGCTAAGAATATCAACAATTAACAGATTGGTTAAAAAAAGATGGGTTTTAGGAGCAATCTTGGCAGCTGTAGCGCTGGCCATGCTCCTG
>JAKQBQ010000164.1 GCA_029574055.1 Methanobacteriota archaeon | reverse complement strand
CTCGCGGACCTCGCGGTGGGTGTACGCGCGATATCCTCTGTTGGTAAGGACGTACCGGCAGAGGGCCTCCAAGACAAAAAAGAGTAAAGACACGCACTCGGGGAAATTACCGGCAGCGTAGTTCACACGATATGACCGTAGCTTGCGCTGCATGAGAACCATCATGGCCTGCTTCTCTTTCATCCTTTCATCCCCCTCCTTTTCAAACCGCATCGACTCCGCCTCGTGCAGTGCCCAATCGTAAGTGTCATCGAGAGCATCCGTATCAGGCTCGACCAGATGAATCCCCGCAAGGGCCTCCTGGACCACAAAGGACGACTCGTCCCTGTCGTTGAGATGGAGGATCGAAACATGCGTGTCATCCTTCACGGCCGCGCGTATGCTGCCGACAATGCGCATCCGCTCCGCCTCATCGTCGGTCCGCAGGTAGATGCCGATATCGATGCTGGGGTGGCCATGCAGCGTTCCTTCCGAATACGGGCCATATAAGACGGCCACCAAGACTCTGTTCTCTGCCCGCAACCTTTCAAGAACGGCCTGTATGGGAATGATCCTGTCATGGATTGTCTCATTAGCGGCCCTGCGGAGCTCCGGCGCCCTCATGTCCGTTCTCTTCATGAACCGGTCCACGTCTCTCCTGAGCCGATCGGGCAGCTGCAGGGCAAGCGATGAGAATCCGATAATCCGGTCGCGTTCGGTCTCCCACACGTGCGGCGGGGTGAGGCAATAATCCCTGAGCGCATCCATGTATATTGTCGACGTCTTCCCCAGAATGCGCTGCTGGCCAAACGCATCGTCCAAGTCCCTGAGGATACCCTCCATGTCGTAATAGATGCGGCGGATCGTCTCCGCCATGGCCACGAGGTGGCGGTCAGCCCCCGGTCTGTCCTTGTCCCGCCTGAAAAGATCCAGCAGCTCACGGAGTCCGGTGCGCTGCCTGTCGAGCTCCCGATATGCGTCCTTGGATACTTTCGTTTTACCGGCCACGTCGAGCATCCTGACCCCTTTGCCCTGTCGGCCCTTGCCATTACCAGACGATATCAAGGCTCTTCCTTCCCGTGTGTAACACGAACATGGCGGCCTTCACGCCAGACGTCGTTTCCAATCGGCGGCATCAATTATACCTCTCTTGTATGCTGGAAAATGGTGCTGTGCAGATTTCACTGGATACATTTCCAACCACAAAATGGCTGAACATCGATTACACGGAACGGCGCGGCCTGCTTGGATAAGCTCCTGCAGATTCAGGGAACCAACCCGTCTCAGCGGTCAGTCTTCTTCCTGGAGCTCCCCTTGACGACTTTCTTCCCGACCTGTTCCTTGGTTGCTTCAACAAGATTGACAGTCGGCAGGATGAACTTTTCATGCATGGAGTTCGCTGTTGCCTGGGCCACAACGCCTCTGGCAATCCCATAGAGAATGGCGAGACCGTTCAGCGGGATCATTTTCTCGATCATCTGCTCGTCAGTCCCCTTGGCAAAGCTAAAAAAACCGGTAATCCTTAAGAACACATAGTACGGATTGGCTTTGAAGTCTGCTTCTGACTTGTTGACCTGCAGCTCAATGGTAATCATGAACTCCGGAAGCTTTCCTCGTCTTTTCAC
>JAKQBQ010000153.1 GCA_029574055.1 Methanobacteriota archaeon | reverse complement strand
TTGAAAAGTCTTTTTGAGTCTGACAGTAAGATTGACGGCTATTCCGAGTTGAAAGCAGACGAATTGGCATATGCTTTAACACGCGGTGGATGGCCGATGAGTATAAACGACAACTCTCGCAACGCTTCAAGGAGAGCATCGCAGTATGTAAAGGCCATAGTGAACTCCGACTTCTTCAAAGGAGAGAACATAAAGAAAGATCCGGGTAAAGTACAGAGGATAATCGAGGCCATATCGCGCAATATCTCCACAACAGCAAACAAAGAGACGATCCGCAAGGATGTGAACGGTGATGAGGGCACGATGACTGACGTAACTCTCACAGATTACCTTTGCCTGATGGAGAGGATACTCCTCATTGAGAATCTGCCCGCTTGGAATCCTCACATGCGCTCAAGGACAAGATTGGCGAAGACGCCGAAGTGGCACTTCACCGATCCCTCGATAGCAACCGCCGCCCTGAGGGTTTCATCCGATGCTCTGCTTATGGACTACAATGCTTTCGGGCTGCTCTTTGAGTCCCTTTGTGTCAGGGATCTTCGTGTATACTCTCAACCTTTGGACGGCAGCGTGAGCTATTTCAGAAATAAGAATGGGAGAGAGGTTGATATTATTGTGGAACTCCCGGGAGGGAAGTGGGGTGCTGTAGAGGTGAAGCTTGGCAGCGATTACATAGAAGAAGGCGTCAAGAACCTCTTATGGCTGCGGGACAACGTGGATACAAAGCGTATGGAGCAACCATCTTTCCTCATGGTGCTTACCACGGGGCGTTTTTCGTATAGAAGGCCGGATGGAGTATCAGTGGTGTCTATAGGATGCCTGAGAGATTGATCTCAGGTATCCAAAATGCAGTTATCACTGCATTTCAGGTGCCTAAAATGTTGGATCTTCTGTATTTGGACACCTAAGCTGTGTCATGAGGTGTGGAAGAACATCTTCCGGGACAATGTATGGGGTCAAAGGGGCGTACAGAATGCAAAAGACACTGTTAAGACTCACTTGTCGTAGATTTCCTTCTGCCTCTCTTTGGAGATCTTCAGGAGGACCTCCGCGATGAGCTTCGCCTCCCATTCCGAGAGGCTCACCTCCTCGCACAGCTCGGCGTATCTGTCGATGACCTCCCTCTCTTTCTTGCTGTCCCAATACTCCTTGGCAGAATGCTTCTTTTCCCTGGCAAGCTCGTCGGTCAGCTCCATGCGGGTGGCGATCAGGTCTATCAGCTGCTTATCGATGTCTTCTATCTGCTCCCTGATCTCATCAACGCTCGGCAATCTTACCAACTCTTGTTCACGTATCGCGCGGCCGAGTATTAATTGTTGTTTTTTCGAAAAATACCGCCGGGGAGAACGATCCGACAAAGCTTTTTTCCGGAACGGGAAGATGTTCCCGGAAACGGAACGATGCATGTTTTAATCCTTTGATGTATATTGCAAAGCATGGACAGCGTGAAAGATGAATTCAGCGATTCGCCGGCGCAGGGGAAGGTCGCGGCGCTTCTGCTCAGGCACGGGATCAGGGTGGAGGACGGCAAGGCGTACTGCGGGAATATCGAGCAGTCGGACGCGGCGGTAGCCAGGGCGGCCGGGGTCGACAGGAGGGTGGTGAGGTTCGCGCTCGAACGAATATCCTCAACTCCAGATCTGGACAGGGTTTTCACGAAGCTCCAGTCGATGCTCCTCCTGGCGGATGTGGCGCCGGAGATCGACTGCACTACGCTGGAGATAATCCCCACCGACGCCACGATGCCGGGGATACTGGCGGGCGTTATGGACATAATTTATCGGGGCGGGTTGTCGGTGAGGCAGGCGGTCGTGGACGATCCCGGCAATAGG
>JAKQBQ010000150.1 GCA_029574055.1 Methanobacteriota archaeon | reverse complement strand
CCCGACCTCGTCCTCGTTCGGGTATCTTCCGTACACCCCCGCCCTCACCATCTGGATGCCCAAGGCGTTGAGGCTCAGGTTGTGCACGTCTTCGATCCCATCTTTAAGCGTTCTTCCTTTGCAGGACAGGGGTATTCCGGCTGGTCCGAATCTTATCATGATGTCACCGACTCTTACCTGTGAACACTGGGGAGTATTAAATATGTGCGCACGCAAGCGCAATAGGAAATCAAGGCAGGATAGTTTTATAAATAACCTCCTCATACGACGGTTACCCAATGTCGGGAGAGTCAGAAAATGAGTGAAAGCTTCAAAACGAATCCCCAGCTCATTGCCTTGATATCAGATCTCAAGGCAAAGACAAGGGAGAACGAGGCAGCTATCTGGCGAGACATAGCGCTTAGGCTTGAGAAACCGAAAAGGAACTGGGCCGAAGCGAACCTCAGCAAACTTGAAAGGTATGCGAAGGAAGGGGAGACGATAATCGTCCCCGGAAAAGTTCTCGCCGCAGGAAGCGTTACAAAGAAAATAACAGTGGCAGCGTACAGTTTCTCGGATGCTGCGGCAGCGGGCATAACCGCCGCCGGAGGAAAGACAATGACAATAAGGGAGCTCATGGATTCCAACCCCAAGGGCTCCGGCGTGAGGATCATGAGGTGATATGGATGGTCACAGTGATAGATGCTAAAGGACTGATCCACGGCAGGCTTGCCACCAACGTCGCCGAGATGATCATGGGCGGAGAAGAGGTAGTGGTCCTCAATGCGGAAGGCATCGTGATAACCGGGCAGAAGGAAATGATCTTCGCCCAGTTCAAAGAGAAGGTCGACCGCGGGGACACGACGAAGAGGAAAGGCCCCTTCTACCCCCGCAGAGCGGACCTGCTCTTCAAGCGCTGCGTAAGAGGCATGATCCCCTGGAACAGCTCCAGCGGGAGGGATGCGTACAGGAGGCTCCACGTATATGTGGGGACGCCGAAACAATTCGAATCATGCGAGAAGCTGAGGCCGGAAGAGGCTGTCAGAGAGATAACCAGCAAATACACAACCCTGGGAGCCGTCTCAAAATTCCTGGGATCCAACGTGAGATGATCTCATGGAGCACGTAAATACAAGCGGAAAAAGGAAGACTGCGATCGCAAGGGCGACCGTCAAAGAGGGCAGCGGGAGGGTGACCATAAACAAGGTCCCCCTCGACACATACGGCCCGGAACTGGCAAGGCTCAAGATCCAGGAGCCTCTCGGCCTTGTGCCGGAGAAGGCTTCGAAAGTGGACATAGCAGTGCTGGTCAACGGCGGCGGAGTGATGGGGCAGGCTGCGGCGGCAAGGACCGCGATCGCAAGAGGCCTCGTCGACTTCTACAAGGACGAAGAGATGGAGGCGGTGTTCAGGGCGTACGACAGGACGCTGATCATCAACGATGACAGAAGGAAGCTCCCGAAGAACCCGCTCGGACACGGCGCCCGCGCCAAGAAGCAGAAGTCGTATCGTTAAGGTGATATCATGATAATACCGGTGAGATGTTTCACATGCGGAAAGGTGGTCGGAAGCGCGTACCCCGAGTATGTCAAACGCGTAGGCATGGGAGAAAACCCGAAGGATGTCCTGGACAGCCTGGGGTTCGAGAGATACTGCTGCCGCAGGATGATCGTGTCCCATGCGGACCTCATCGGAGAGATAGCGCCTCTCGGATAAACCACTTAACAAAACCAATTAATGGGCCCGTGGGGTAGCTTGGTATCCTTGTAGCTTGGGGTGCTATTGACTCCAGTTCAAATCTGGACGGGCTCACCTTCCACTATCTGGCAAGCCGATTTTTTCGACCGTTGCCGATGACCATTCTGCCACGACCGCGTTCGCCGGAAAAGAGAGCTCAGAACAGGAACGCCGCGGCAAAAAGAGGGTAATGCTCTACGTTGTCCTCGTCGACGTATATGTTGGTATTCTCCAGCTTTATCCCCCTCTTCACGCCGTATTTCTCCGACATTACCGTTTCTAAAGATTTAGATTGTCGGTTGTTCCCGGATTTGACCTCCAGCGCGGTGACGATGCCACCCGGATTGAGTATAAAGTCCACCTCAAGCTTGCCTTTTCTCTCGAAGTATGTCAGCTCGATGCCTTTTTTCACAAGGGCGTCTGCCGTCAAATTCTCAACGATGCCTCCGCGGTTGATCTTGTTGTCACCATCTAAGAAGGCGACTCTCGCCCCTTGTTCCAGCATTGACATCAGCAACCCGGTGTCTTTCATGTATACCTTGAAGGAACTCTGAATGATATTCGATGCCAAAGGCATAGCGGGCTCCTGAATGTTGTAGCAGTAATTCACGATCCCCGCATCATACAGCCACGAGAGGCTGCTGCCGTATGTTCTGGAGCCGTCTCCCGGCCCGCTGCCCTCAATGTCTGAATAGAAGAATCTCTTGTTTCCTTTCGCCAGCTGTATAGGTATGGAGCGGAAAGTGCTCCGGATCTTGTTTTTATCCGCCGTTGGGGCGTATTTGGTAACATCGTTCATGTATCCGTTTATGATATCCCGTTGCGCGGAAAAGGACTCGCCGAAACTGTTCGTCTCAATGAACTTGTTCACAGCATCCGGCATCCCTCCGACCACGCCGTACCACCTGTAATATTCTTCCATTTTCTCCAGAACAGAGGTATCGATAGGGATCTTCTTTTTGATAGCATCGGAGACATAGGAAATGATCTGTTCGCCAACACCCAAAGCCCATAGGAACTCTTCGAAATCCAAAGAATGCATCTCTGCTACTGTTTCATATCCAACCGGATATGATGAGACCTCTTTGTAATTCAGGCCAAGCAGAGATCCTGAGGCGATCACATCAAACCTCCCATCCATGGAGAAAGACTTCAGCGACACTCTGGCATTCGGACAGCTTTGTATCTCATCAAGGAATATTAACAGATTTCCAGGTACGAAATTGACCTTTGGGAAACGTATGCTTAGGTTTCTGACGATCGAGTCAACATCCAGGTCTCCATCGAATACGCTCTTCATCGCCGGCATTAGTTCGAAGTTTATGTAAATATAATTGGTATAGTTCTTTCTTGCAAAGTCTTCGATAATGAAAGTTTTCCCAATCTGTCTCGCCCCTGTTACGAGAAGGCATTTTTTCTTTGGTGTATTCTTCCACGCAAGAAGATCGTCGCTGATCTTTCTCCTTAGCATGATATCATGATGGGCCAGGAGGTATTTATTACTATTTTTTACCACGACTTTTGGATATTGCTTACAGTTTTTTCCCACGACTTTTGGACACTGCTTACAGTTTTTTCCCAACACAGATCCGAGTTCGTCTCCGCCGGCGCATGATATGCTATTCAAATTTGATGTATAATAATATACATTAATGTACAAATAATTATATAGATGAGTACAATGGGTCAACAAAAGGAAGGCATCACATGATAACCCCCACTTTCGAAAACGCCAAGGAGCTGTCGCGCGGCTATACGCTGGTACCGATAGCTCTGGAGATATTCTCCGACCAGAAGACGCCGATCGAGATACTCAGGAACATCAGGAGGCAGAGCGGATCCTGCTTCATCCTGGAAAGCGTGAACGGCGGCGATGTCTGGGGGCGCTATACCTTCCTGGGATACAAACCGGTGATGAACATATACGGCACCGGGAACACCGTCACCGTGAAGAACGGGGCATCGGAAAAGACGGAGGAGCGCAACGCAGTCGAGGCGGTCAAGGAACTGATATCAAGATACAAAAGCGCGCGAATACCCGGCCTGCCGCCGTTCACCGGCGGGTTCGTCGGATATTTTGCTTATGATTTTGTGAGGCACTGCATAGAAGGCCTCAACCTGAATGCGGAGAACGACGAAGGATTCAGGGACTTCCATCTGATGCTTATCGACAAAGTGATCGCATTCGATCATCTCAAGCAGAAGATATTCCTTATAGCGAATATCTCGGCAGAGGATATAGAGCACAGCTACGTCAAAGGCGTCGAGGAGCTGAAGGACATGGAGAGGATGATCCTCGCAGAGCCGAGATTTGCGGAGGAGCCATCCTCCTGCGGCGAGTTCTCGCCGCGTTTCTCGCAAGAAGAGTTCATGGAGATGGTGTCCGGCATAAAGTCCCACATATTCGAGGGCGACATCTTTCAGGCTGTTATTTCCAACAGGTTCAGGGCTCCTTTTTCAGGCAGCCTTCTGAATGCGTACCGCACACTGCGTACGATAAACCCATCGCCGTATATGGTCTACATGCGTCTCGACGACATAGAGATAGCATGCTCCTCCCCCGAGACCCTGGCATCCCTGAGGAAAGGGGAAGTGAGCTCATTCCCGCTTGCCGGCACATGCCCCCGCGGAAGGTCTGATGAAGAGGATGCTGCGCTGATAGACGCCCTCCTTCACGACGAGAAGGAGCTGGCAGGGCACGATA
>JAKQBQ010000151.1 GCA_029574055.1 Methanobacteriota archaeon | reverse complement strand
GATCCGCCAACATCTTCTTCCATACATCCTCTATCATGCTTGGGAATCCTTATTTGAAGTTAAATACGTAACTTTTTTGAGATCAACAGATCGCGGCCGCACGAGAAGATCCCGGCAGGCGCAAGTCCATCTTTGCCGGAGCGAGTGGTTGCAATGAGTGAAAAAGACCGATCTCCCGACCCGCAGTATGTGGCGGCGAAGTTCAGGATGCGGCAGTTGATTCAGAGGCGCGCCCGCAAAGACATCAGCCGAAAGCCTATTTTTGATGGAAAGTGATTAAAACCCCTCCTTCCTTTATCATTTTGATAATCATGGCGGAAGACACACCGGACAAGAAGATCATGGCCGGGATGAAGGCAATGGACGAAGGGGATTTCAAGAAAGCGTACTCGCAGTTCAAGAAGCTCACCGAGGAATATCCGAAGAACGCAGAGATGTGGTACTATAGGGCCGAATGCGGGAATTACGCTTCGGGCATGTTCGGCGCGAAGATATCTCCCGAGGAGATAATGGAATCTTACAAAAAGGCGATAGAGCTGAACGGGGATAGGGTCGAATTCTATCAGTCGTACGGATCATTCTGCATCTCCGTGAACAAGTATGATGAGGCCGAGAAGGCGTACAACGAGGCAGCGCAGATAGACGAGTCCCTCGAGTCGTCGCTTTACTCCGAGTTTGCCATCGAGTACTTCAACAACGTTATGGCGACGTACGGCGAGATAATGGAAGACCCGAAAGCAAGGGCGCCGTATGCAAAGAAGGCCTTGGAGTACATGCTCAAGGCGCTGGAGATCTCCCCCGAAGAGGCAAAAAGCCTGTTGTAAGACCTCGGCATCTCAATACCCAGACAAAAAAAGGAAGTGGTAGCGAGGGGTCGATTTGAACGACCGGTCTCCGGGTTATGAGCCCGACGGGATATCCTGGCTACCCCACCTCGCTGTATTTCCTCTTACTGCTATTTGGTATAAAAACTTTCACAGGGTCGAATCATTCTGAGAGGCTCACTTGATCATCAGACGCCCCTCTATCTCCGCGTTGGGATGCTCCGCACGGTCAAAATATTCTTCCAAGACATCCAACAGCGAGGCCGTCACCACAGTTCCTTTTCCGTCCGTGAGTTCCGACAGCGGCATGTTGAAGAAGTTCTCCTTCTCGAAATTCTTCAGATGAAATTCCTGCAGCCCCACGCACAGGACCGTATCGTCGTCCAAAGGCCTGCAGTTGAAGTCAAAGCGCTCGAAGCGCTTTGCGGAACGGTCGTACACCATCTCCAATCCTCTGGAGAATTGGAAGAACTCCCCCTCCCCGCCGCCTATCGCCTCCTCCCGCAGCATGTGCAGCAGCATGCGGCGCAGCTGTGCGCCGCTGATCTTCAGCGATAGGATGCGGTCGTCGTAAGGCATCACTTCCAGAAGGTTGCCGAAGGTGAATATCGGATCGATCTTCTGTTTGCGTATGGAGCCGGAGCCCACCATCATCAGATCCACTCCGAGGCTGTCCCTCAAGGCATCGGCCATCAGGTTGCCGAGTTCGGTCTCCATGTAGCGGTTCGGGTGGGTGAGCGGGGTCCGGAACTTGCACAGAACGCGATCGTATTTCTCGTCGATGCGCTTCTTGAACTTCGAGATTATCTCTTCCAGCTGCTCGTCGCGCGGGCAGTGCGTGTCGTCGATGGGAACGAGCTCCCATTCATATGAGTGGACGGAGTTCGTGTCGGTATCGACGACGAGATCGAAACGGCCGATCTGCACCGTACCTACGCCTGCCTGCGTTATCAGGATATCGTTCACGACCTCCGGTTTTTCCAAGACGGTATGGCTGTGGCCGCCGATGATCAGATCCACTCCCCAGTCGGGATCGAGCAGCGCCGCCAGCCGTTTATCGTCCTCGAACCCGATATGTGTCAGCAAGACAGTGAGGTCGATGTCCACGCCGCGGTAGGCGTTGCAGATCGCGCCCACCTCCCGCGCCGCATCCTCCACATCTATCAGACTGCCGAGCAGGTTGTCCAATTGGATATTGTCCATGACCTCCTTGGTTATGATGCCGATGAACAGCACCTGCATGCCGTTGATCTTGATGATCTTATGAGAATTGAACAAACGGGTGTACGGGCTCTTGATGAACAGGTTCGCATTGACTATCGGGAACTTGGCGCAGCGCTCCAAGAAGAGCAGATGGGCGATCCCGTAGTCAGTCTCGTGGTTGCCGAGCGACACGACGTCTGGGCACAGTATGTTCATGATCTCGATCGTGGAGATGCCCTTGAACTCGGAATCGATAAGCGAACCCTGCAGCATATCGCCGGATATGCAGTAGAGGGTGTGCGGGACCTCTGCTCTGATCTTGGAAACATAGCCGGAGAGCATGGAGATGCCGCCTATCAGGTTCTCGTCCACATTCTCCGCTAAAAAATCCCCGTGGAGATCGTTGGAATGCAATATAGTCAGGGTTCTGTACCGTTCTTCGCTGCTTGTCTGGCAAAGCGGCCTCAGGCTCCTCAGCGCCGTCAGGCTTCTGTATCGCTCCTCATTATCCATTCAAATACACTCCCTATTAAAACATTGTATGCTTCCTGTTTAAGGGTTACTGCCGAACCCGCAAGGGAGGGGATGGAAGAAAGCCGAAACGCCGGAAAGCATCAAAAGAACTTCTTCAGGAACATAAGGTCCTGTATCTTGCCCTTGATGGCGATCTTTTTTGTCACATATGCTTTCATCGGCCTCAGGGTGCCGTCTATGAGCCCCTGCAGGCTCTCCGGCGTCGTTATGAGGGTGACATCCGCATCAGGGATCATCTCCGGCATGAAGTCCTCTATCTGAGCATTCTCCAGCTTAAGAGAATAATGCTCAGTGCCAAGGTCTATGTTGATCGTCTTCTTCAGGGGCATGACCTCTGCTTTTGCCTGCTCGTCCTTTTCCATTTTTCTGTGGAACTTGTCAATGAGTGTCTGTATCGAAGCTTCCATGCTCATGGTCTCACCAATCGCTGATCCTGGTGTTCTTTGAGACAGAGATCATCTGTCTCACCGGCTCCCACGAACAGCGTGTATAAGGAGGCGGACTACCGTTGTCTTTTATCCATTTTTCTATGAACTCCATTGTGCAGGGGTCGCTCGGGTAGCCGCTCCCGATGCCCGTCCCGAACTCTTTTTGGATGTCTGATATCATCCTGTCCCTTGTCACCTTTGCGATAATAGATGCGGCGGACACAATGGGAAACACGTCATCGGCCTTGTGTCTGGCTATTATCTCCGCGCCTTTGAGCCTTTTCCCCATTTCCCTTGAGAAGCCGGCTTCGTTGACATCGGGGCAATCTGCGTATATCACACACGCCGGGAGCTTGGAGCAGGCCTCGACGAACATTTCCAGTTCGATCACGTTCAGGGACAACCTCTTCCTTTTTTCATCGATCTCCGCCGCGGATATGGGGACAACGCAGGTGCAGCATGAATCGGTTATGAGGTCGTACAAGCGCTCTCTGATGCCGGGGGAAAGCTTCTTCGAGTCCTTCACCCCCATGGCGGCGAGCGCGTCTTCGGAATCGGTATAGACGGCCCCTACAACCAGCGGGCCGAGCACCGACCCTCTCCCTGCCTCGTCAACCCCGCACAGCATGCTTGGGGTAGAGAGTATGATATGATATTCCTTGCTCCTACCGGAAATGTAGTAAATCTATGCTTTTTAAGTAATGAATCAATTACGTCCTATGGCTTTGAAGTGTGATGTGCAGTACCGGAAAGGCGACACTTGGTCAAAGCTCACCAAGGTGGGCGTGACCGGCGTCAGAAAGCCTGTGGTGGTAAAAAGGAACGGTGCCGGCAGCGCCTTGAACGGGGCGCTGAACTGTTCGATAGATATTTTCGTGGATCTTCCGGCAGAGCAGAAGGGATCCCACCTCTCCAGGAACGTGGAGGTCCTGAGCGACATCGTGGAAGAGAGCATAAAGGTCCCGGTGACCGGACTGGAGAACATGGCGAGCGGCATGTGCAAAAAGCTGCTCGTCCACCATGAATATGCCAGGACCGCGAATGTGGACATAAGGGCGGAGTACTTCAGAGAGAGCATCACCCCCAACGGAAGGGGGACGCTGGAGATGTACAGGCTGTTGGCGAGCGGGTCGGCGGTCAGAGGCGGGGGGATAAGGAAGACCATAGGCGTGGAGGTCATAGGGATGACAGCATGCCCCTGCGCCCAGCAGACGGTGTCAGAGATGTTATCATGCGCGGAAGCCGTGCCGGTGATGTCCCACAACCAGAGAAATGTGTGCACGGCGATGTTCAGCATGGACGACAGCGTCGACGTGGAGGCGGATGAGATAATCGATCTTGTGCAGGGGGCCTTCTCATCGCCCACCTACGAGCTTTTGAAAAGGGACGATGAGGGGCAGGTCGTGATCAACGCCCACAACAACCCGAGGTTCGTGGAGGATGTTGTGAGGAAAGTGCTGGAATCCATTGTGGAGAAGTACGACAAGCTCCCGGACGATGTCGAGATAACAGTGAAAAGCGAATCGGAAGAATCCATTCACAAGCATAACGCATTCGCGGAAAGGACGACGACCCTCGGTGAATTGAGGGAAGAATACAAGAACACCCTCACTCGGTGAACTTCTCAAGCTTCTTGTCCAGGACGGAGATGTCCGCCACGTATACGCCGGTTGGGCATTCGAGATCCTCCAGGCAGCCCGTCCAGTATATCACGAGTCCCGGGCCGAACAGCTCTGTGTAGGGGCAGAACTGCTTCCTCGAATTGTATCGGAACTCCACATTGTCGCCGAAGGATGCCTTGCTCTCGATCCAGCAGATCTTCTTTCCGTCATACAGCACGGGTTCGCTGAGCAGGCAGTCGGGGGTCTTCACCTTCTCGCCGCCGCGGAGATCCTCCTCGGTCTTGTATGTGATGTTCTGGCTATTCAGCCAGCCCTGCAGCAGCTCCTCTCCCCATATCCCTCTTTCCTTCTGCCTGTCATTGGCTTCGGGGGAGTATACCAGGTCGTTCTTCACAACGTCCTTTATCTCATCCGCGGTCTGCGCGCTCTCCAGGAGCTCCGGGGACCTTACGAACTCCCAGAACCTCTTTTTGCTCGCCCCGTCCTCTTGGAATATGAGCATTGCTGTCAAAATAGGAGGGAATTTGTATTTGTCCGCGATCTCCATTATCGTCTTCCCCCTTTTCCACTCTCTCAGCAGGATGGGGGACTTATCCTTCATCATGTGGAACCGCTTCTTCACATCCCTGCTCTTCTTCTGGGTGTACAGAGTATCCAAGAGCCTGCAGTCATAACCTTCCTTGGTCAGTCTTTCTATGTCTTCAGGTTTATTCAGGGCATCGTAGAGCTTCTTGTACTCGTCATATTCCATATTATCACTGGGTCTTGAATTTCTTGCAAAGGTCTTCCAAGGCGGAGATGACCACGTCCTTGACCATGGACGTCGGGGGGCAGTATGCGTTCTCCGCACGAACGAAGAAATCCTCTGCGGTCATGTTTGATATTATTGCCGTGGTGAGCCAATCGATCCTCCCGGTGGTGCCTTCTCCGGCGAGGATCTGTGCGCCTATTATCCTGTGGGATGTCTTGTCGGCGATTATCTTCACGGTCGTCTTCTTCGCGTCGGGGTAATATCTTGCCCGGGTAAGGCCTTCGGCCTTGCCGGCGACGGTGTCCAAGCCGTACCATGATGCCAGGCTGAGGGACAGCCCCGTGCCGGCGATCTCCTTCTCGCCTATCACGCTGACCCACGGGCTGGCGACCGGCCCGTACAGAGCCTTCCCGCCCGCGGCATTCTTGCCCGCAACATCGCCCTGCTTGACCGCGGATGAGCCAAGCTGGCTCATCGTCGGTCCCGGCACGGCTGCGGACTGACATTGTATGACATCGCCCGCAAGGTATATGTCGGGGACAGGACGCCTCTTCTTATACGGCTGGAGCGAAGGCGATACAACGACCCCGCCCAACCGCCCTATGTCCAACCCTATTTGCTCGGGTAGGTCGAGGTTCGAGCGCACCCCCGTGGCGAAGATCGCCATCCCGCAGGGATATTCCACGCCGGCGGCAGTGACGCTGACGACCTTCCCGGAGCCGTTGACTGATTGGACGGGAGCTTTCAGTACGAACTTGATGCCTTTTCCTTCAAGATATTCCTGGATCGGGTCTGCCATATCCTTGTCGGCAATGCGCGGTATGACCTGATCCAGCATTTCGATGACGGTCACATCCTTTCCGAGGTGTTTGGACGCCAAG
>JAKQBQ010000143.1 GCA_029574055.1 Methanobacteriota archaeon | reverse complement strand
GCCCGGCGCATTCCCTCACCGCCGAGACATCCATCCCGCCCTGGCGCAGCACATACCTGTATCTTCTGACATCGGCGAACCTGGGGTTGAATTCTTCACCGACAAACGCAACGCTTCTGTAGAATACGTCTTTCGATACTGCGTTCAGCGCTTTCAAGAGAACATCGGGATCGCTGATGATGCTGTTGAAAACGGCGACGTTCCCAAGGGCGTTCACTCCTTTGTCGGTCCTGCTTGCGATCTTCAGATCGATATCCTCTTCTCCCAATTTCATTATCATCTTCAGATCGGACAGGATGTCGCCTTCGACGGTCCTGCAGCCCGGCTGTATCTGGGAACCGGAGAATTTCTCGCCGAGATAGGCTATCTTCACTGCCGCCCGGATCATGATAGGATGTTCTTGATGCGGTCTATCTTCTTCTGGATAAGCTCGCGTTTGCCGATGTCGTGGCGGACGCAGATGGCGTCTCCCGTTACATATTGCAAAGCATCCTCGCATCTCTTCTCGGCTTCTTCTATGGTTTCGCCGATACCCACTATCCCGATCGATCTGGATGTCCCGGTGAAGAGCTTCCCGTCGATCATGTCTATGTTGGCATAGAATATCTCTGCCCCGCTCCGGCGGATCCCCTCCTCGTCGATGCATATCTCATGCCCCGATTCGGAGACAGTGCCGTATCCTCTCGGGACGATGTACTTGCAAACGGTGGCAAGCTCCCTGAATTTGACGTCTTCCCTGATCTTCCCGCCGGCCATTTCTTTTATGAGGGTGAGGAAGTCAGTCTCGAGGATCGAAAGGACGTTCATTGCCTCCGGGTCTCCGAACCTGGCGTTGATCTCGATGAGCTTTGGGCCGTTCTTTGTGAGCATGAACTGCCCGTACATCGGGCCGCGGTAGGGGCAGCCTTCCGCATTCAGAGCGTCCACGATGCCCCTCAGTATGCTGAGCGCTTTGTCCCTGACGCCTTCCGGAATGAAAGGCAGAAGATGATCCGCATCGGAATACGAGCCCATGCCGCCGGTGTTCGGGCCGACGTCGCCTTCGTATGCTCTCTTATGATCCTGCACCAAAGGCATGGGCGATATGTGCCTGCCGTCTACGAACACCATCAAGGTGAATTCCTCTCCCACGAGCTTCTCTTCTATGATGACGCTGCTCTTGCTGGAACCCAGGATCTCCAGTACATATGCCATTATCTCGTCGTGGTTCCTGAGATGCTCTCCCTGGACCTTCACCCCCTTCCCGCCGGTCAGCCCGATGGGCTTCACTACGACCTCGTGGGTGACCTTCTTGAGATATGCGTCGGCATCCTCCGCATTGTCGAACACCGCATATTCGATGTTGCCGTCTATGTTGTACTTTGATACCAGATCCCTCATGAAGGATTTGGACGTCTCTATCCTCGCCGCATCCTTGGTCGGCGCGGCGCATTTTATCCCGATGTTCTCCAGCGCGTCCACGAGTCCGATCTCCAAAGGAGCCTCCGGCCCTATGAATGCGTGGCTTACGTCATGCTCGATCGCAAACTCGCATATGTCGTCGATAAGCCTCTCGTTGATGAGCTTATACGCCTTTGCCCTTCTTATTATGCCAGGGTTCGCATTTTTCATTATCGAATATATCTCGGCCCCGGAACGGTGCAGCGCCTCTACGGCCGCATGCTCCCTTCCCCCGCCGCCTACAGTTAAGATCCTCATGAAATCACCTCACAATCCCAGCACGGACATTATCTCATCCATGCCCCCCTCTGTTCTTGTACTGCACCCATACATGGCCTTCAGCCCCCCGGTGAGCTTTTTGTAGTCGTCGAAGATCACGGCCGGATCCACGCCGACCGCATCCGCGATGTCCATCTTGTTCAGTATGGCAACATCCGAATGCAGGAATATGTCGTGGTGTTTCCGCACCATGTCGTCGCCCTCGGTGGTCGATATGACCACGACCCTATAATCCGCGCCAAGCGGAAAATCTGCAGGGCATACGAGGTTCCCGACGTTCTCTATCAATATCACATCGTATCTGTCCAGATCCATTTTGTCAAGGCTTTTCCTGACGAGGTTAGCGTCAAGATGGCATTCGTGGCCGGTGTTGCAGTTCACGCTTTCCAGGCCGGATTCTTTCATCCTTCTCTGGTCGTCGTCGCCGGTGACATCCCCCGCTATAGCGCATACTCTTAGACCCTTTTCCCTCATCCTTTCGGCTAATTTGATGATGAGGGCGGTCTTTCCTGCTCCGATGGAACCCATGAATTCTATCGTTTTGATGCCTTTCTCCTTAAGCAGGCGGTAGTTGGAGTTCGCTATCTTGTTGTTTTCTTTCAAGACATCATACTCCATCCCCACTTGGACGATGTGCATGGGGGGAGGATGCGTTCTATGATAAAAACACTATCCTTATACGTCTGATAGCGCTACACAAAGTGAGCAAATGAGCTATTCGGTTTCTTTATCCAAACTGTTGGAGGGCATCGGAGCGGCGGAGGGTTCCAAACTCTCGGTGGTGTCCAGAGGCAGGAAATATACAGGCAGGCTGATGCCACACCACGATTTCAGCGGCGAGGACGTATTGATCATCAAATTAAGCAGCGGCTACAACGTAGGCATCAGGATCTATGAGGATTCCACGGTGGAAGTGTTGGAACAGCCCGAGGCCCGCGCGAAAAAGGAAGCTGCGGCAGTGAAGAAGGAAGGGCTGCCGAACATCGCCGTTATAGGGACGGGCGGCACCATCGCTTCATATGTGGATTACAGGAGCGGCGCGGTCCGCCCGGCGCTGTCAGCGTCGGATATGGTGAACGCCGTTCCAGAGCTGAGGGATATAGCGAACATCGACACGAAGGTGCTGCTGTCCATTTTCTCGGAGAATATGAACGTAGAGCACTGGCAGGAGCTCGCGAAGGCGGTTGCGGATGAGATCAACAACGGTGCGGACGCGGTGATAATCCCCCACGGCACCGATACCATGGGATACACCGCCGCAGCTTTATCATTCATGTTGGGAAGCGTTCCAAAACCGGTGGTGCTGGTTGGTGCGCAGAGATCCTCCGACAGGCCGTCGTCGGACGCTTCTTCGAACCTGACCGCTGCGGTGAGATTCTGCATCAAAGGAGGGACCGCAGGGGTCTTCGTGGTCATGCACGACACGCTGGGCGACGATTCTTTCGCAGTGCACATAGGGACAAGAGTAAGGAAGATGCACACATCGAGGCGCGACGCGTTCAAG
>JAKQBQ010000127.1 GCA_029574055.1 Methanobacteriota archaeon | reverse complement strand
GCCCGTTATCTCTCCGAGCGCGGTGAAGGCCAGCTCTTCCAGGATATTGATGTCTGTTGCCGCCCAGACGGCGGCGGGTGTCTGGCTGGGGATGCGGGCGTCTATCTCCAGCACTCTGAGCCCTTTTTTTGTGTATATCGCCTCAACGTCCATCAACCCTCTGAGGCCGATCGCCACCGCGGTCCTCTTGCCTATTTCTGCGAAGAGCCCTGCATCCTCTTCCGGGAGGATGTTCGGCTCGCATAACACCATCTTGCAGTCGTAATTGGAATCGAGCACCACTTCGGTGGTCACGAACGGCCTTGCGTAGCCCCCGTCGCCTATCACCTCTATCGAAACGCTCTTCCCCGAGACGAATTCCTGTATGATGGGGATATCATGCAATTCATCTACCGCCTTCAGCGCAGCCTTCATTTCGCTGTCGTTGTTCACTGCGGAGACGCCTATGCTCCCGCTCTGAGAGGAGGGCTTCACTATCGCGGGGTACCCGCATTCCGGCCACGGCCGCGGCAATGGGACGCCGGCCTGCTCCATTATCTCGTTGGACCTTTTCTTCGACGAGGAGATATCATAAGCATCCATATCGAAAAGGAACGGTATCTCGGAATCCCCCATCATTTTGTTAAGTATCCTCAGGGCATCTATCTCTTCGAACGCCGGCACCACCACATCGCAGTCCCGCAGCAGGCGCTTCGCCTTATCAGCATCCTTTGCAGCATCCATTATCTCATGGGAGTCGGCAAGCGATACGGCGGGCGCCGTTTCCTTCTTGTCGATGACGAATGTCTCGAAACCGGCCTTCTTTGAAAGGAATACCGCTTCCATGCCCTGAAGGGCGCCTCCGATTATGCCTATCTTCATTTTATCACGCATTGCCGGCCTTCAGCCTCCTCAAAAGGCTTTCGTACTCTGAGCAGGAGGCCGCTTTCTTCCCCATCTTGTCAAGCATATCGAGCACGTGCCCGACCGACCTGTGGCCGCTGTCTATATCGAGATCATGCTGAGCGACTCCCGCGAGGTCCTCATTGGGAGGTATGATGGAGGTTATGACGTTAGCCCCGGCATCCAGCCTGCTTTTCAGTCCTGCTATGCCTTCGACGTCGAGAGAGGCAGGTATGAGCTTGTCCGGGTACAGAAGGCGCATTACCGCTATCGATATCAGTTCGTCCATGGGCTCCGTGGGTTTGACGTTCTCCATCGGCGTGCCGCTCTGGGGTACGAATGTCATCGCGCGTATCTGCTGGCATCCCAGCGACCCCATTTTAATTATCGAATCGGCCCTATCCTCGAGCGTCTCTCCGAGGCCTACCATGATCCCGTCCTCCGTCAAAAGGCCGGCTTCCTTCGCCCAGATCTTCTGATCCATCCTATAGTCGAAATCCTGCTCCAGCCTCAGCTTTGAGAACAGCTCCCGGTTGTAAGTTTCCTGATAGCATGCGAACCAGTCCGCCCCGGCCTCTTTGAATTTTACGAAAGAGTCCTTGGGGACCGCTCCGGGAGATACCATGACGGAGATGTCTATCTCCTCCTTCACCCTCCGAGTTATCTTCAGCAGCTCGCTGTAGTCGTCGGCGCACATGACAGGATCCTCCCCCATTGTTAGATCGACCAGATTTATCCCGGCATCCTTCAGGCTGCCTGACAGCGCCAATACATCATCCTCCGTCTTCCTGTAACGGGGCAGGCTTTTATTGGTCCTTCTGTAGTAGCAGAATGCGCAGTTGTTCCTGCAGTGCGTGGAAAAGTAGACGAATCCGTAGATGAACACTTTGTTCCCGAACACTTTGTCCCTCACGGACCCTGCTGCCGAGAACAGTTCGGAGACTTCATCTTTCTTCCTTACCGAAAGGAGTTCGGCGATGTCATCCCTCGATAACCGAGACCCTCCGCCCGCCTTCGCTATCTCTATCGTATCAGTAACGCTCAAACCCACCACATCAGTTTATCTTGGCGCCGTTCAGATAGCTCAAGCTCCTGCCGGTCTTCTTAACGCTGCCTTTTTCATTCATTAGCATAAGCAATCTCTCAAGGCCGAATCCCACGCCCGACCATGGCTCATGGACATCGTGGGCCGGATCGAGTACATGCGGGCCTACCGCGCCGGAGGAGACCTCTGTGTCGCCGATCATCACGTCGAGCGTCTCTCTATAGACGTCGGACTCCTCTACGGATAGAGTATAATCCAGGCCGGTCACTCCCATGACGTCCGCGATATACTCCTTCAGAGCCTCGGTGGCATCCTTTTCCGGCCCCATTTCCACAAGGTTCAGCATCGTGAACTCCTCGAGATGCGCCCCGCTGTGGGATTCCTTCCTGTAGCAGGAGCCTATCTCGAATATCCTCACAGGGCCGTCGGTGTGGTCCCTAAGCTTCCTCATAACATAATACAGATTGGGTGCCAGCATAGGGCGCAGGCATCGTTTCTCGTCTATGAAGAACACCTGTTTGTACAAAGGGTGCCCCGGCGTTATGGTCATCTTCTCAAGCGATGTTATCGATATAATAGACGGCGTCCTCACTTCGATGAAGCCCTTTGAGACCAGTACCTCAGATATATCCGACTCCAATTTAGTCAGATAGTGCCTCGACGGCGACCTTATCATATCAGCAATCGATCTCTCGTTCTGAGATGCGAGTTCCGACATGAGCTTGGCAAATACTCTGTCCCTCTCGGCGGCGCTGTCAAAAACAGATGTGTCCCTTGGGTCGTCCCCGAATTCTCTCAGCTTCTGGATCTGTGAGTGCGTGAATCCTACATTGATGGGATCACCACCCGTGAATTGCTGGCGAGAGACCGGGGGATCGAACCCCGCTGGTTCAGCTTTAGAGGCCTACTGGTCCCAGACCGTCTCCCATTCCATATATTATTGGTCATATGATGTTTCTCCTTGAATATTTGGTTCCTTTGGGTGTCTGGGTTTTTTACGCGATAATGTGGTCCTTGGACATGTTCGACTTTTCCTGCCCGCCTCTTTCTATCGGTTAAGGAGGAGGAGTAGAACGCCCGTAGGCGGACAGGATCCTCGAATGGAAGTCAAACGAGGTAGATCCTAACGGGATGGATCGTTACCTGCGACAGTTGTTTTACTCTTGCCACATTATAATAAATATCAACGTTATATTATATAAACATTAGTTTTTGGGATAAAACGTGTCAAATCATACTATATAAAGTTAATCCTTTTCCATGGAGACAAAAAGGAATACTATTAATATTGGTTCGGGCAAGTGTATAATAATATGGGAAAACATCCATCCATATAGATGGAGGCATTGCGACGTTTACATTGATGGCATATTTCTGGCTCATAGTGGGAGGTCTCCTGGAACCCGCATGGGTGCTCGCCATGAAGAAGTCCAATAACTTCAAAGATAAAAAATGGACCGTGATAACCGCATTCTTTGTAGTGTTGAGCCCGTTCTTCCTCTCCTTAGCGATGAGGGAGATACCCGTCGGCACCGCCTATGCCGTATGGACGGGGATCGGCGCCATCGGCGCGACCCTGCTCGGTCTGCTCCTGTTCAAAGAAGGAGTGGAGAGAAAACGCCTGTTCTTCATATTCTTGATAATCATCGGGGCAGTGGGCCTCGGATTGGGGGGTGTGTGAATGAGGGCATGGTCGTGGGTCCTGATCGGCGGCATGTTCGAAACAGGCTGGGCCATATGCATGAAGCTGTCCAACGGCTTCTCTGACATCCCCTGGACGCTGGCTACTCTGGCCTTCCTTTTCACCAGCGTATATCTGCTGAACTGCGGAATGAAGAGGGGCGTCCCGGTGGGCGGGGGATACGCAGTATGGGTGGGCGTCGGCGGGATAGGGAGCATCGTGATGGGAATAATCATCTTCGGAGAATCGCTGCTGCCTACAAGGCTGCTGTTCGCCGCGATAATCATAATCGGGATAATCGGGGTGGAACTGTCCACCAAGACCGAGACGGACGATAATACGGAAGAGAAGGCTCAGGATGACTGAGCCTGTTTGAACGGGGTTATCCTCAGAACGTCAACGGGGCATATCCTCTCGCATCTTCTGCATGCGGTGCCCGCGCAGCGGTCCGATTGTATCTTTCCGAATATCTTCCCGCCTTCGCTTACGATCGTCAACGCGTTCTCCGGGCATTCTTCAACGCAGCTTTGGCATTCAGTGCACCCTTCGACCTCGCCGGACAGCACCGTACCCGCGTTCTCCAATATCTTGACCTTCAAGCCTTCCGTTTCGGGAAGGTCGGTCACAGCCATCCTGATCACTTCCGGTTCCTTCAACGGCTCCGGGATGTGGGGGAGGTCGTAAACGTCCATCATATTGTTGTATTCGGAAGCCGGCATCCCTTGGGACCACAGCGAATACTCTATCGAATAAATGTCCTTGAACGCCTTTGCGGTGGCGAACATACAGTGCGTCGCCCTGAGGCGCTTCGCGAACTCGCGGAGATCATCAAGGCTCACCTTTCCGAGGGCCAGCCTCCTTGCCAGTTCGATGGAGGTGTTGCCGAATTGGATTATCTTTTCCGCTCCGGGCAGGACCATCCCTATCCTGAGTGCCTTCTTCGCATCCACATACAATCCGGAGGCTCCCGACATGTATGCGATCTTGACATCATCCGTCCAAATGCCTGCTTCTATCAGCAGTGTCAGGAATCCGGCGCGGAGGGCCCCTATGGCCTTGCCCGCCTCGTCGATGTCTTTGGAGAAGATGTTCACCCCGTCCTGAAGGTGAATGGCCCCGTCGGGGCTGCTTATGGCCGGCGGCGTAATCACGCCTGCCTCGATCCCGCAGTATATCGACGCAACGACGCCTGTCCCGGTTATGCCTTTCGCTTTGGAATGCATAGGGCCCTTTGCGACCACCTTCCCGGTCATAGGATCAACAACGTCTCCCGGGGCGTCCTTCATCGAGTTGTCCAGTACTGTGCACTCCCATCCGTTGCTCTTGATATCCACATCCGCAATGGCCCCGGGGGACGCCAACATACCTTTCTCGATCTGCTGGCCTTCAAGCGCAGGCCCCGCCGCCGCCGACCCCGTATAAACGTTGCCGTTGAGCACCAGCGCCATTTCCGCGTTCGTTCCGTAGTCAACCACTATGCATGGCTCCTTCGAGTCCAGGACATCGGTTATCAGAAGCATTGCGATGGCATCTGCCCCTATCTCATGGGTCACGGCAGGAGGGATCATCACGACCGCGTCCGGCATACCCTTTATCCCGAGCTCCGATGCTTTCAGTATGTCCCCGTCCCTCGGCGGCGATACGACGCCCAGCGACTCCAGCATGTTCTTCCCCGCGTATGCGAGATCCCTTATCTCGATGTTCTGGAAAAGCGACAGCTGGAAAGGGTTCCCGCAGACCGCCACAACCTTCACTTTCGACAGATCTGCGCCGAATGAGGAGAACAGAGAGTTCACGGCAGTTATTATCAGACCGTTCGCAACATCCCTGCCGGCGGTCATCGCGTAGTTGACATGATCGATCACGTTCATCCCGGGTATGGGGTGGCGCGCCGTTATGGATGTGGCGATGGTCTTGCCGGTCTCCGCATCCAGAAGCTGCGACCTGAGTCCGCTGGTACCGATATCGAGAGCGATGCAATATTCTGTCATGGTGCACCTCAGATGTCTATTCCGCACTTGCTAAGGGTGTTCAGCGCCCTTTGGTATACGTCCAGGTATTCGTCGGTGGGCTTTATCTCCTTAACATCATAGCATTCCTGGAACCTCTTTCCGGCGGGGGGCTTGGCGTAATTGTCCTTGTAAGAGGCTATGATATTATCCAGTATCTTGTTGACGGTGGATAGCTCCATGCCGGCGGCGACCGTCGCCGCCTCGCCCATCATCCTTGCCTCCATGCCGGTGGTCTTGTCCTTGACGACGCCTTTCGACGCTGCGGCGCCTGAGATCAGCTCCCTTCCGGAAGCGGTATCCATTATCGCCTGTGCTGCCACCTCAAGAAGGCACATCTCCGTGCACGGCCCCGCCAATGTATAATATTGGTTTGCCAGCAGCAGTTCGGTGTTCATGTCCAGAGCGACCGCGGCGTGGGCGGCGATCTGCAGCGTCTCCCTTGTGGTTGTGGTCCCCCACCTTATGTGGATCGGGCCGTCCAGATGGATATCGCAGTCGAACAGCGCAAAGGATGCCAGCATCGTGGCCACATCGCATATCGCCGTCTCCTCGACCCCTCCCGAATATCCGCCGAATATGGGCATCTGCTCCATCATTATTATGTCGTCGGCAGTTGCCCATCCGGCTATCATCGTCATGCCGCTGTTGTCGATCTTGAGCTCATTGAGCTGTGAGACCTCGTGCGCGTCGTAGTATCTGAGGCCGTATTCCGAAAGATCGGATGACAGCCTTCCCGCTGCTGACAACGGGGTCTCCGGGCCCTATATCCCCATGCCCGGCCTTCCGACCATGCTGCAAGCTTCCCTTACGTATCTGATCTCTGCGAGGGTCGCTTTTATCTCCCAGGGGGTGTTCGTTGTGGACGGCCTGCCGCTCACCGTGTTCAGTATCCCGCTCACAAGGGTGTCCACCGCAGCCTCCTGCGCATACGACTGCATCATGTTCGGGAATATCTCTTCGGAGACCGGGGCTCCTGTGGGCCCGCCCTGGATTATGGGCTTCCGCTTCGGGTTCCCCTTCCTGGCCTTGCAGGTTATCCTTTCGTTCCCTCTGCCCATCTTGATCCTTTTCGGGGCCTTCTTCAGCCCCTCGTATATCTCATCCTCGGTCACGGACAGCGCCCTGCCGAGATTGGTGTTGTAGAACCCTGTACAAACAAGCATTTCGAGGCCGGCGTGGAACAGCCTGTCAGCCAGGTCTTCGTCCTCCGGGATTATCCTGTTATCGAAATTGATGTTGTATTTCTCCTTCATCGCCAATGCGTTCGTCGGGACCGTAACATAATCCCAAGTATCCTCTCTGACCTTCTTTCCTGCAGCGAATCTATCGAATGACTCGTAGATATCCAGTGCTCTAGGCGCAACCATGATGGTTATTACCTCGATGTAGGTATTAAAAGCTTTACTTTGAAGTAACGATAGATTAATATATTATAATCCTGAGCCCTACCAATTTATATAATATGGTGGATGCAGCCAGACGGCAGCCAGAAATAAAAAGGAATGACCGCGGCTGATGCCGCGGTCTGTTTTTCTTTTAGTGTTTGATGTCGAGACCGCAGTCTCTGAGGGTCTGAACGGCTTTGTCGTAGACCCCAAGGTGCTCTGCCGTCGGCTTGACGGTCTTGACGTCGTAGCACTCGCGGAAGGTCTTTCCGGGAGGCGGGCTGACGAAGTCCTTCTCGTACAGCGCAAGGACCTTGCCGATGATCTCGTTGAGGTCTGAGACCTTCATGCCTGCGGCGGCTCTGGCGGCCTCTCCCATTATCCTTGCTTCCATGCCTGTGGTCTTGTCCTGCACAACACCCTTCGCGGCCGCGGAACCGGAGAGCATCTCTCTTCCGGATCCGGTGTCGCATATCGCCTGGTTCGCCGTCTCCAAGAAGCACATCTCTGTGCAGGGTCCGGCTCCCGGGTAGTACTGGTTGGCAAGCAGCAGGTCCGTGTTGGCGTCTATCGCCGCTGCGGCGTGTGCAGCTACCTGAAGGGTCTCTTTCGCCGTCGTCACGTTCCACCTTATGTGGATGGGTCCGTCGAGGTGGAAGTTCCCGCTGAACAGAGCAAAGGATCCCAGCGTCGTCGCGACGTCGCTGATGGCCGTCTCTTCGAGACCGCCGGTGTATCCGCCGAATATGGGCATCTGCTCGATCATTATCGTGTCGCCGTTGGTTGTCCAGCCGGCGAGCATGATGAGTCCTACCATGTCGATCTTCAGCTCATTGAGCTGGGAGCACTCGTGCGCATCGGTTATCCTGTGGCCTGCGTGGGTCATGTCCGCTGCGAGACGTCCCGCTGCTGACAGCGGGGTCTCCGGTCCCTAAACACCCATGCCGGGCCTTCCGGCCCTTACGCGAGCCTCTTTCACCGCGCGGAGCTCCGCCATGGTGGCGTAGATCTCGTACGGGGTGTTGGTCTTCGCGGGGTGTCCCTCGATAGTTGTCATTACACCGTTGACAAGGTCGTCAACGACGCCTTCCTGTGCATACGACTGCATTACCTGGACGAATATGTCCTCGGATACAGGGGATCCCGTCGGGCCTCCCTGGATCACGGGTTTTACCGGGCTGTTGCCGCGCCTCGGGTAGAAGCGTGCGATGTCCCTTCCCTCTCCGAGTATGAGTTTGGTGGGGGTCTTCTTTATTCCCTCCCATACCTCTTCCTCGGTGACCTTCATGACGCGGCCGAGGTCCGGGCAGTAGTATCCCGTCTCAACAAGCATCTCGAGACCGGCGTTGAACAGGTCGTTCATCGTCTTTTTGTCTTCGGGTATGAACTTGTTCCCGAAATTGAGTTTGTATTTCTGCTTCAGCTCGGTAAGCTTCTGCGGCACAATTGTGTAATCCCAGTCGCTTTCCGCTACCTTCTTTCCCTTTACGAATCTGTCGTATACGTCACCTACTGTGAGTGGTCTTGTTGCTGCCACTTCAATCACCTCAATATCGTATTAACAAGTTCGATGATCTCTGCTGCCGTTGCTGAGTATCCATCCGCGCCGATCTCGTCGCACCACGCTTTGCTGCAGGGTGCACCGCCGAATATGCACAAGAAGGGTGCTCCGATCTCTTTGTTGGCCTCGACGAGCTCCCTCTGCGCCTCAAGCGTTGTTGTCATAAGTGCGGAGCCGCCGATTATTGTCGCTTTGTTCTCCTCGGCCGCGTCAAGGAAAGTCTGGGATGATGTGTCCGGACCGAGGTCTATGACATTGTATCCCGCTCCCCTGAGCATGGCGCAGCAAACATTCTTTCCGATCTCGTGGATGTCTCCTTCGACCGTTCCCATTACAATGGTGCCCCTGAGCGCCCCGGCGCCTGCTGTCATCAGCGGCTCGAGGATCTTTATTGCTGCTTCCATTGTCTTGGATGCGGCTACCACTTGAGGCAGATAGATCTCTGCTTTGTCGAATCTCTCTCCGATGTTCTCCATCCCTTTTCCGAGACCCTGCTCGATTATGTCCTTTATAGCCAATTTCTCGTTGATGGCGGCGTTCGTAGCGTCCTGTGCGAGTTTAACGTTCCAGGTCTCTACCGCTGTCCTGAGGTCAGCTAGGATGCTTTCTTTGCTCATATTCTTCCTCCTAGTGCGCGCTTATTGCCATCTATTAAAAATGACACTAGCATTCGACTTGGCTTTTACTATTAGCGTTAAAGTATATAATAATTATTATACGGTTTATTGCGACCCCTGTTATAATATAAAAGCGTTACTATTGGGCCCTGAGCAAAACTGCAATAGTATTAAACGATTTTTAGGAAGGGAATTGAAAAAATAAAAGAAAATTTAAGAGGTTTAGATGGTGTCTTTTAGACATCAGAGACCATTTTGCGTGCCTTATACAGAGCGTATATGCAAAGCCCTACGATGACGATCATGTAGACATATTCCGACTTCGGTATAATGCCATCCGCAAAGAATGCTTGAACCACTTCCCAGCTGGACATTTCACTCACCTTTCTTCACATGTACTTTTGATCTCAGATCGTTCAAGAGTTCCACTCCCAAGGGCGTTATCTTGTACTTGAACAAGATGTGCCCGAAAGACTCGTCCTCGTCCAATCTTTCGTCCACTTCGCATGACATACCGGAGGCAGCCACTTCGATCAGATCGAAGTTCAGGCAGTCCCTGTAGTAGTCGGAGTGCATATTGTACTCATCCTGGAGTATTGGCACGAGTTCGTAGTTCCACATGGAACCCCTCTCTTCCAACAGTTCCAGTATACGGAATTTAAAAGGACGTCCTTCCATCATTGCCGTTCATCTCCTGCTTCAGTACCTTCTCCTTCTCTCAGACACTCGACATTCTCCGTCTTCTCTGTGAACATGACTATTGTTCCAACCGTACAGAGTATGGCTCCTAATATCAGCGAAAGCTGTTTAGGTAACGTTTCGCCTGCAGCAGCTATTCCGGTGAAAAGGATCAGGAATATCACAGCGCATAAACCATATAGGCTGCCTATACCTTGACCTCTGCCCACTCCTATCAATGGGAACGATTTATACCATGCCACATAACAGAATCCGAACGTCAGGCCCAGCATCACCAGCGAAAGCAGTATGACCGGGTCGGAGATCATCAGCCAGGCATACTCCAGCACCGGGAATGACAGCAGCAGGAGTATCGGTATCGCGACAACCCACCAGATGATGTTCTCCATCGCGAACCTAAGGGTGATCGCTATGTCGGGTTCCGACACGTCAAGACCCTTCGCTGCAATTGCACCCTCGACACCCCAGCCGCACAGCGCCATTATTCCTCCGATGTATCCGATCATCGATCCTCCCTTTGATAGGTCTTCCATCATGCCTATACCATAGATCGAGATGCTTCCGACCAGGATGATCAGTATGCCCGCCAACGCCCTGTGTGATATCTTTTGGCCAAGCCATGTCCTTGCTAAAAGCGTGCCGATCACAGGATATGCCAGAGCGGCTACCGCTGCGAATGCTCCTCCGATGTATCCCATTGCGATGAACGATCCCAAAATGGCGATCGGTCCACCGCACAAGGCACCGAAGAAGTAGTACTTCGTGCATGCTCTCAGCTCTTTCAAGCTCCTCTTCATCTCAGAGAACTTAGCCTTTCCGAGAACGAGGTTCCATATGAGATATGAGAATATCACAAATGCTGCGTTCAGCGCAGTGATCAACACTGCCGCCGCAAGGAAGCCGACGTTAACGTCATGCCCCATCCCAGCGATAATGTCTTGGAACTCAGTTATTACATCAAATCCCCATATAAAGTTACCCGGCACGTACCAGATACCCCAGAAGATGGCGCAGAATATGGCCATTAGATAGCCATATTTCACCCTCTTCTTATGGGCTTCCAACTTTTTTTCATTTACGTCCATAAATACTCCTCCCCCTTGGTTGCTTCAGCCGACGATCTTCGTCATCTTAGCAACAGCATCGGACGCGTTCTCCGAGTAGACATCCGCCCCTATGGAATCCGCCCACTCCTGAGTAACAGGTGCTCCGCCGACATTCGTGATCAGCTTCTCTCTTATGCCTTCCTTCCTGAGCAACTCCTCGAATGTCTTCTGGTTGACCATTGTGGAAGTCATAAGGGCTGAAGTGCCCACACATTTGGCGTTGTGGTCTTTGCATGCCTGGACGATGTCTTTCAGAGGGATATCCCTGCCAAGGTTGACGACAGTGAATCCTGCTACTTTCAGCATTATCGCGACTATGTCCTTTCCGATGGAGTGAATGTCTCCCTCGATGGTGCATATCACAAGTTTGCCCAGTCCCTCGTCGACCTTACCTCCGCGCTTCTCGAGCTCCGGCGTAAGGATGTTCAACGCTGCGTTCATCGCCTGTGCGGCAGCCATGATGTGGGGGAGGAACAGTTTTTTCGCCTCGAATAGGGCGCCGACCTCCGTCATTCCCTTTGTGAAGCCGTTCTCTATGAGCTTTACGATGTCAACGTTCTCCGCGATCGCCCTGTTGGCAACATCGACGGTCTTTTTGGCATCGAATGCCATAACTGCCTGTTTCGCTTCTTCAGATAATGATTCTACTGACATTTTTTCACCTGTTCTTGTTGAACGCGTCGTCTGCTTTCTTGACGATCTCCTTCATCTTCTTCAGGGCGTCCTCGGGTATGGGTTTCACAACGTGGTTTTTCATGACATATTCGACAATGTCATGCGCAACATCGACAGCGCTCTTGGACCCTGCCGCTCTCCAGTCTCCGATCATGTAGCGGTCGAACACCTGGGGGTCGGATGCGAGCTCTATGTTGTTCATCGTCGAGGGGTGTGCAAGGAAGTCGTTGCCTACGCCGATCTCTTTGATGGCTTCGACGGCAAGCGTCTCTTCGTTTATCAGGACGCCTTCCATTGCTTTCTTCTCCATGGCGATTATGTCGTTGTCTATTACCAGCTGTTCCATCGAGAACGTAACTCCGAGCTCCAGCATACCGGACCCGTATATCGTGTTGGCTCCTGCCAGCGCAGGGAGAAGGGATGTGATCGTCTTCTCGTGAGCCGCCTGGGAATCCGGTACTTTGGCGTCAGTCTACATGCCGGCCACATAAACGGGCAGTCCGTAGAACTGTCCGAGTTTCGCTACTGCCGCGCTGATCACGCCGAGTTCGGGCGATCCGACAGGTGCGGTTCCGCGTTTCAGATCGAACGTCGTCGTCGAGCTTCCGTACCATACCTTTGCACCCGGAGATGCGATCTGGCTGAGCACGATCCCTGCGAGGACCTCTGCGTTGTGCGTTACAAGCGTTCCCGCAAGGAACACAGACGACGAACCGCCGGCCATCGCCATACTCAGGACGTTGACGGGTATTCCGTATCTTGCGCCCTTTATTATGACCTGGGCCGCGTTGTGGCTGAGTTCGAGGGGGCTTGTGGGGCACACGAGCATGGACAGTATCGGCTTCTCGCGGGCGAGCTTCTCGTCGCCGTTGTAGAATGCCACGACCATATCCCTGTAGTATTCCACGTGCTCTCCGACCGGGTCTATGTGGTGGAAGTGCTTCGTCGTGTTCATGATGGATGTAAGCATCTCATGGACGTCCTCCGCCCCTTTCCCTGCCCAGTCCCTTGCAGACACAGGCAGCGAGAAGTATGCGATCCCCTCTGCCCAGTCGCAGAGCTTTGCGCAGGCCGCAAGGTCTGCGTCGGTGGAGTCGCGCGTCTCGAACTTCCCGTTCCCAAGGTAGTTGCACACCTGGATTCCTGTTCCGAAACATGTGTAATAGACGCGTCCGTTGTGCTCCTGCTCAATGGTCCTGTTCTCTTCCCTTCCGTACAAATAGAACGTCTTCGGGGCGGACGCAAGTGCTTTGCGCACCAATCCTGCTGGTATTTTCACCATTTTTGTTTTTTTATCTACTTCACAACCGGCTTTCTCGAAGAGTTGCAATCCCTCTTCGTCAGAAACTTGGATGCCGTAGTTCCCTAACACATCCAAGGTCGCACGGTCGATAGCTTCGATGCCTTCCTGAGAGAAAATATCCAATTTCAGGCCTTGCATCATCTGCCTTCCGGCATATTGATTAGGTTTCATTCGTTACCTCCGTTTAAATATAGGCTCCTTCTTGAAGCTATCAGAAAACCACCCTTCCTACACAGTAAAATACCTATGTGCCAGATGACTAATAGCTAATACCCAGTAAAGCCATGGTAACACTATGGCTGTACAACCTATATATGGATTTCCGTAGCACTTCTATAGCTTCACAAGATTTTAAGATTGCACCTATGTATTATTCAACATGGCCATGGAGATACAGATGTCAATAAAGTTTACAGAGGAGTTCATGGCACAGATCGATAGGGAGATAGAACGCAGCGGATTTGCCAGCAGATCGGAGTTTGTGAAGTGCGCTATAAGGGAATATCTTCTGAGGCACGCAGAGATAAGGAACTCCGATCTTCAAAGAACGGCTGCAGAGGATATCAGCCGGCAGACTCCATCGGAACGCATTTGATTCATCACGAAAAGATCCATTCTGGCTATACCGCCGGGGTTTGTGATATCGGGAGCCTGCGGTGTGAGGACAAGAATAAAAAAATTAAAACGGCGTTTCCGCCGTTTGTTTGAGATGTTTACGCCGATTCCGCTGCATCCAGCGCATCCGTGTTCTTGGTCTGGGTGTAGAACCATATGGGGACGAACACCAAGAGTATGATTATACCCAAGATGACCGTGACTATCCCGTATATGTCCAGCATCCAGTAGAGCAGGCACGGTATCAGGACGACGGCTTCGTAGAAGACCATTGCCAATGCGACGTACTTCCACCCTCTGGGAGCGGAGAACGGCCTCGGCAGATCCTTGAAGCGGGCGTTCGTTCTGGACTTGTAGTACGCGGAGAGCGCCACCACGTGTGCCAGACAATATGCGACTGCAGAGGCTGCGAGTATCATCACAGGGCCTCCCGCCACACCGCCGATCTCCACCGTTGCGGTAACGACCAGGAGCATGTTGAACACGCTCACGGTCAGCATCGCATTGAGAGGCATCCCATGCTTGTTCAGCTTCTTCAGGTACTTAGGCATGTTGCCCTCTTCGGACATGTAGTACAGTGTCCTCGAGGATCCCAGGAACCCGGTCTGGATGATCAGCACCATTGCCGCCACCAGGAGGGTGAGCGCGATCGCTCCTCCAACCTCTCCGAAGTCTGCTTCTGCTATAGGCACTATCGTTGCGTAGCCTGCATCAAGGACACCGTCGATACCGAGGGATCCGAAGACCGTCGCGGACACGAAGAAGTACAATATCAGACATATGATACCGCATGCGAAGAGCGCCTTCGGGACATCCTTGCTGGGCTCCTTGTATTCCGGCCCATATAATGCTGCGGTTTCCCACGCGCAACCGCTCCATTGAGCTAACGCGAAACAACCGAACAGCATCACGATGTCAACTGCGCCCCACTCCCACGTTACCGGCAGCCACTGGTCCGTGATGTTGCTGAAGTCGAAGACCCCTGTGAAGAACGCTGCTCCGAGGATCACGACCAACGGCAGTATCGCCACTATGGCCAGCACCAGTCCGAATATCGCTCCTCCGGTCAGACCGCGGGAGGATATGAGCGTCATCGCTGTAACGATCACCAGACCGAGTACCACGTAGAGCAGCAGCGGGTTGATGTCTGCAAGCGGCTCAACGAACCCGATAAGGTAGTCGCCTATCATGAGGGTGAATATCGACACGACGGGGGTCCATGCGAACCAATAGCACCACGCGCAGAATGCACCTATCAGCTTTCCTGTATCATATTTTCTTGTTCTGTGTTCAGGTGTAAAAACTACCTGTGCACAACCGGGAAGCCCGGCGGCTTTGGGGAAGACAGTGACCATTTCACCATACGCTGTGTTCTGAAGGAATCCCTGCAACACGCAGATAGTCCACATAACAATAGAGAATGCATACAGAACCTCCGCTACGTCGTACAACGACGGAAGGATCAGGATAGGCACGCCTAGCGCGATGAAGAGCCCCTGTTTCCAGGTTATAGATCTGGCTAATCCGCCAGACGACTCTGAGTTCTCAGACATTTCATTGCCCCTTTATTTGTGTAAATTACGGTGCAATGGACAAGCCATTGCACCGGTCAAAATGTTTACCTCTTTGTGACCTCTCTGAAGAGCTCACAGCTGTTGATCTTGGTGTCGATGAGCCTTTCGATGTTCATCTTTGCCGCAATGCCTCTCGGCGCGTTCGGCACACCGGTGATCACTCCGATCTTGAGTTCTTCTCTGAGTTCCCTCATTATGTGCTCGTCTGCGATCTCAAGGGTCGACAGGCCGAGTTTCTTTGCGACATACTCCTTGGCTTTGTCGATCTTCATGTTCTTTGAGAACTGCATCCTTGCTACGAGGTCTCCGGCGGACCTTATTCCGCCCATTCCCGATGCCATGAAGTGGGGGACTGCCATTCCGGCTGTGTCTCCCACCCCGATCTAAACACCGTCGACTTTTGCGATCTCGACCATTGCTTTGTTGCACCTGGTAACAGCGTCGTTCGGAGCGGTCTCCCACATCGGTATACCGCCGACACCCATTCCCATGTTGACGTGGCAGGGGATCTTTGCGACCCTTATGCACTCTTTCACGAATGTGACCGAGCGCGACATGTTCCATGCCAGGCTCTTGCTTGTGTTGGTGTTGACGACCGGTCCGAACACGTTCGCTCCGGCCTTCTCGGCCAATTTGACCTGCTGGTGGGGGTATTTGCCCGCAACGACCTCGCCCTTGTACTCAATGCTGCCGTGGATACCCATTACAGACTCTCCCGCCATTCCGACCATGATGTAGGTCTTGGGGCAGGCTTTCCTGAGCATCTCCACTCCTTTCAGCGTACCGACGAAGTCGGCGTCTCCCGCCGATGCGGTCGTGTCGAAGTTGAATCCGTCAGCGCCGGCTGCGACCATCCTTGTGGAAACATACTCTATGTCCCTGGCAAGGTGCTCTGCGGTGAATTCCGCTGCCTGCATTGCCTCTTCGATCTTGAACTCCCTCATCAGGTCTGCGGGGTTTCCGTAGGGCCCGTCGGGTGCGTAGTACAATCCGGAGTTGGGCATCGCGCCGTAGAAGAACGGTATGATGATCTCAGACTGTATCTCTTCCATTGCCTGCATCTCGTTCGAGATGATCGGTTTGACCGGCTTTATGCTGTAGTCAGCGTGTGCAAGCTCGAAGGTGTCTCCGCCGAGCGCCCTCTCGTGCAGCAAGGCAGACTCCCTTCTTCCGACGTCAATACCGTTTCCGCTGTTTCCGTTGTCGCCGGTGAAGTCCAACTGACCGATGTCATATGTCAACACTACTTCTTTCCCCGGCTCCACACCGACGATCCTGTTCTTGTCCGATATGATCTCGAACAACAGGTCCACTTCGTCAGCTTTAAGATCCGGTACTCCTGCCATGTCGGCAGCATCAGCGATACCCGCATGGATGTCGTTGATTATTTGCTCCTTGGTCATAATGACCCTCTTTCCGTCACCCATCCTTGTATAGAATCCTTTCATGAATATCGCCTCACTTGTTAATTGCCTTGGCCTTTGTGGTCGTCTCGCTTGCAGTCTCTCCGAATATGTCGGCCCCGATCTTGTCAGCGTACGCCTGGGTAACCGGCGCGCCGCCAACCATCACGATGACCTTTTTGCGAAGTCCTTCCTGTTTCAGAATCTCGATGACATCCCTCTGGACAGTCATTGTCGTCGTCATAAGGGCAGACATTCCGCACATTGTGCATCCTGCTTTGATCTCGTTTATGAACGAGGCTTTAGGAACATCTCTTCCCAGATCGTGAACGTCGAATCCTGCGCACTGCAGCATCGTCGAGCAGATGGATTTTCCGATGTCGTGGACATCTCCTTCCACAGTTCCCATAACCACGGACGCCCTCTTGGTGCTGGCGTCGCCGCTTTTCAGAAGTTCCGGTCCGAGCACTTCCATAGCGCTCTTCATTCCCTGCGCCGCGCTCAAAACGTGCGGCAGGAACAGTTTCCCCCTCTCAAAGAGGATGCCGACCTCGGTCATTCCATCCCCCATGGCGTCAATGATGTCTCCGGCGGGCATTCCCGCTTTCCTCGCTTTTTCTACGGCTGCCTGAATGCCAGGTACTTTGTAAGCAATAACTGCCTCACGCAGCTCCTTTTTGTTATCTACCATGTACTTCCTCCTTTAAACGGTTTTTAGAACGTTCCCTATTGGAACACCTCTATAAATTAAAATCACTTGCACAGTATTTAATGTTAACTAAGTTGAGGTAGAAAGATTTATATATTTAAAATGTAAAATTCTTTTTCCTTGTTTATTTCGCCATAAGTTGTATTTAAAGATATCTAATTATAAAATCCATTAGTAGACATAAGGATTTGTCCTTCATTATATAACTTTCTATTTGCAGGTCCTGTTTTGATTTGAGTGGATTTCATGTAGATAGACTCTGATACTTGAGCGTGAACGAATTGGAGAGATTTTGGACGGAGCTTCTCGAGATAGAAGGGCCGTGGAAAGTATCGGATGTGCGGTTGGAAGAAGAGGATG
>JAKQBQ010000115.1 GCA_029574055.1 Methanobacteriota archaeon | reverse complement strand
TCGGATATTATCCCCGGCTTGTGCCTATCGAACCTGTGGAACTCGAATATCCCTCTCGTTCCCGCTATGTATTGAGCGATCTGCATCCCGATGATCTCGTCGGCGATCAGGTGGATGGGGTCCTTCGCGAACATCCCTCTGGGCATGGCGCATATGCAGTCCTTGCTCCCGATCTCCTCCAGCGCCACCGCCCCCTGTATCAGGGATGAGATGTTGATGTCGCAGGACAGGATCTCAAGTTTCTTCTCGAACCTTCTCTTCAGCTCGCCCACCTCCCAGTCCGGGTTGGGAATGTACAATTCAAGGGCGGCATCCCACATCTTCTCCTTCGTTATCCCTTTGCCTTTCAGGACATCCAGGAATGTGCCCATGTATGGGAAGTCCCCTCTTTTCACGAGGTTGCTTATGACGGCCGCCTTGACAGACCTGGCCATGGATATTCCCAGGGGCACTCCTGTGCCGGCGTTCTCCTCTCTGTTGTCGCCGATGGGAGATACGATCGCAATAGCATCTGATGTCGTCCCCGTCTCCCTGTATCCGAGTATCCCCATGGCGGCGGACTTCGCCTCGATCATAGGCATCATGATGTTTATCTTGGCGGCATCCGTCAAGGGCACCGGCGATATGCCGATGATGTTTATCGTCCCGCCTACCAGCATCCTGTATCTTTCCTGGGAGATCCTGAACCTTTCCTCCCAATTCTCCAGCAGTTCCCCGGCCACCACGTGGTTGCTCAGACCGGCCGTGGCAGCAGCGAAGGTCTCCATTCCCTCGTGATCGGTCTCCACCGTCGAGAAGACGTATTTTACTTCCGCGGCGGTCATGAACCCGACGGCGTTCGCCGGTATCTTGTGTTTTGACATTATCTCCTCTATATCCTTCAGAGGGTCCTCGGTCATGTAGCTGTGGGGGACCTGAGCGATGAAGAGGGTTTCGGTCAAAGTGTGACCGCCGTTCTTCACCGCGCTGCTGAGCACCTCCATAGTCTCGCTCAACCGCACCACGGCGGTAGCCATCTCCCCATCCTCCAATACCTTAACATCCTTTACGTATCTCATATGATCATCTCCAAAAGATCGAATATCCAGTTCTCTATGAACACTTGTACCTGCACCCCGATAAGAACGAAAAGCGGCAGCGTCGCTATCAGGAAGAAAAGCAGCGATGTACGCTCAACCAGCTTATAGCATCTCGTAACATCGTCCACGGTCGGCAGCTCTCCGCTCCCCATTACGTATACACCGGATTTCTCCATCGAAATCCCCGCCGCATGGGCGACCGCCACCATGGGCCATCCGCTGTTGGGGCTGGGGGTCTTTGTGTGCTCCTCCCTTGCCGTCCTGAACACCCCTCTGTACTCATAACCGAATATGAACGCAGCAAGCGCGACGAAAGCGGGGGATATCCTTGATGTCACGTAACCAAGGACATCGTCGAACTTTGCGACAAAGAACCCGAGGTTGCCGTATTTTTCGTTCAGATATCCCCACATGGCATCCATCAGGTTCGCGCACCTGAACATCACCGCCCCCGTCATACCCAGGAACCCGAAATAGAACGCGGGCGATATCACACTATCGACAAGATTCTCGGATATCGTCTCGCAGCAGGAGGAGGTTATATGCTTCTCATCCAGTTCGCTCGTGTCTCTGCTGACGATCATCTGGACCTTCGCCCTTGCGGCGGGGATGTCCCCTTTCCTGAGGTCGTCCTGTATGGGGATGCAGTGGTGGCGGAAAGAGAACACTGCGTAGGTGAGCTTGAACATGAATCCGACTACTATGATCCAAACGATCTCCCCCAGGGTCACCGCTAAGCCTGCGATCTCCCACTGGTACCCGTCGAGGCCTCTGCGGACGACAGCGCATATCAGCATCATGATGAACCAAAACACAAGGAACACCAGCATGTAAGCGAGGAACCCTTTCGCCTTCGTCCGTTTTGACGATCTGTTCTTCACCTTCCTGTCCAGGAACCCGACGAAGTTGCCTATCCATCTGAGAAGGTGGTACTTGTTAGGGAGTTCACCGATGAACCTGTCTATAAGCAGGGAGATGAGAACTATCAGGACTGCTAACATCCAAAGTTCCATTTCCTCACCTTAGATGCTTCATCGTCTTTTCAACGGCATCCACGAACATGTCGTTCCGTTCCCTGTCCTTCACGCTGAATCTCACGTATCGATCGAACTTCCCGCCGAAGGAGGCGCAGTCCCTCACCATTATCTTCTCTTTCAGCATCAGCTTTTGGAACTCTGAGCATTTTATACCCAGCTCTTTCAGCGAGCAGAAGTAGAAGAATGAGTCCGATACCTCCCCGACGGGGAAACCTATCCCTTTCAATCCCGAATTCATGGTCTTCGATTCGGCCGCCATCAGAGATGCCGCCTTTTTAACATGGCCCATGTGCTCTTCCATAAGGGTCCTTGCAACGTTCTGCTCTATCTGCCCGACGTTCCATGTCATCCTGATCTTGTCCATCTCTTCTATCAGCGGGGCGGAGGCAAGGCCGTACCCTATCCTTATGCCCGGGATAGCGAAGGATTTCGTCAAAGAGCCGGCCACGACAAGATTCTCGTACTCATTCACGTACCTCCTGCATGAGATGCTGTCATGATCCGGAACGAGTTCCAAAAGGGTCTCGTCAAGGAACACCAGCACGCCTGCGTCCCTGCATTCCTTGACGATCTCCAAGATCACGCGCCTGGGCTCGATCCTTCCCGTGGGGTTGTTGGGGTTGCAGATGTAGAGGGCTTTCGCCCCATCCTTGGCGGCGTCGATGGTGCACCAGATGTTCATCCTGAAGTCCTCTTCTTCGATGAGCTCGTTGAATACCGCCTTGGCGCCTACCAGCCTGCACTGGTGGGCGTATTCCGCAAAGGACGGCAGGTTGATGACGACCTTTTCCCCCTTCTCTACGAAAGCATTGGGGAAGTTCCTTATGATCTCCGACGACCCTGCGCCGATGGCGATGTTCTCTTCCCTGAGCGAGAATATTTTTGAGAAGGAGGCTTTCAGCTCTGTGCAGTTATCGTCGGGATAATGGCCGATGTCGTCCATTGCTGTGGCAATGATCTCCTGAAGGCCTTCGGGAGGCCCGAACGGATTCAGATTGTGGCTGTAGTCCTCGATGCCTTCCGTCTTCCATGCCTGTCCGCCGTGGACGGTCTTCGGTATCCCCCTCAAGACCTCTTTTCCGTACCTCATCAGATATCACTGCCGTAATCGTGGTTGGATTATTAATCCTATGTTATGAAGTTTCCTCTCAAAACGCATTTGTTCGGGGTGGTCCGAGGATTTTGAACATGCTTTGAGTGGGGAAGCTGCAAACCCAGGCATTATATACGGCTAATCCATACTTGTATCACAGATTTGTCGCAACGAGGAGTTTCATATGGAATACATCAAAAGATCCATCGAGCCGATACTGCAAAAGAGCGGGCGTACGTTCAAATCCGTTCTTGTGACAGGGCCGCGCCAAGTAGGCAAAAGCACAGTTTTGAGAGAGACCTTCAAGAATATCCCAGTGGTGACGTTTGACGATAAGATCAAACTGAAGAATGCATTGTCAGACCCCGCTCTCTTCCTGCGGGACAACCCCCCTCCTGTGATAATAGACGAGGTGCAGTACGCGCCGGAGATCTTCCCGGAGATAAAGATGATCTGCGACGGAAGCAAAGAATACGGCCGCTTTTTTCTGACCGGCAGCCAACAATTCGGCCTGATGGAGAACGTCTCGGAGAGCCTTTCCGGCAGGATAGCGATACTTGAGCTTCAGGGGCTGTCCATGCGCGAGATCAAAGCCGTCGATTTCAACCGGTCGTTCGTTCCTACGGACGACTATTTTATTGAGAGAGGGAAGTCGCTTGCAGAGTACGATGACGTTTGGGAACGTATCCATCGCGGCTTCAACCCGGAGCTGCAGTCCCGGGAAATAGATTGGTCCCTCTATTGGTCAAGCTACATCCAAACATATCTAGAACGCGACGTGAGCGAAATGATCAACGTGAAGGACAAAATGGCATTCCTCACCTTCATGACCGCCGCCGCCGCAAGGACCGGCCAGATGTTGAACTATTCCGCAGTTGCCAACGAAGTGGGCAAGGCTGAAACGACGATCAAGGAATGGATGTCGGTGCTGCAGGCGTCCGGCCTTGTCTTCCTGCTTCAGCCTTACGGATCCTCGGCGCTGACCCGCGCGGTCAAGACGCCGAAACTCTATTTCCGCGATACCGGGCTGGCGTGCTACCTGACCGGCTGGCTCACGCCGGATACGCTCCGCGCGGGGGCTATGGGCGGCAGCATGTTCGAGACGTTCGTAGTAAGCGAGATATTGAAATCGTTTTCGAATGCCGGGCGCGACCCGCGTTTCAGCGTGTTCTACTACAGAGGAAAGGACAGGAAAAGGGTCCGCCGCAACGGCGTTACGGAGAGTCGCGAGAGCGAGATCGATCTGGTCATCAGCGAGGACGGCGTTCTTTATCCGATAGAGATCAAAGTGAGCATGAATCCCGATGCCGACATGGCAAGCGCATTCGATGTCCTCGACCTTGACAAGACAAAGATAAGAGGCAAAGGCACCATCATTTGCCTTTACAATGAGATCATCAACCTGAAAGAAGATCTTGCGGCCGTACCTATCAAATACATCTGAATTCGAGGATAATTTTCCACAGTGTTTTTTCCTCAAACAAAGATATTGCGAACGTGGAGGAAAGGAATTCTGTGCATAGCCGGAGCTTTGCTCTGACAAGATTGATTATAATGCGTGTAAAATTTTCCAAATTACTCTGAACCCACAGATGTCTGAAAATGACCTCCGATTGAATAGCTTAAATAAATGTATTCAGTTCTCTTAAGGGGTGGTCAAATGGAATCCTATATCATGACGGAGGAATTCAGAAAGAAGGCATTGGAAGTTGGGCCGGGATCAGAGTTCAGCTACAGGTCTAAATTTGACCCTGTCCCTTCGTCTGAATTGAAGAAAAAGAGAACGAGCAAGAAGAAAGAGTGATTTCTTGTCAAGTCCCAGGCTGCTTGTTGTTGCAGGACCTAATGGTTCCGGAAAATCCTCTTTCGTGAGTACAACGAACATCAGAATGATGTATGGCGAGAACATTATCAATCCAGACAATTATGCAAAACAAATCCTGGATATCGAAGATCATACTGCCAAATATCTTTTTGCAATGAAACAATGTGAGCTCCTGCGGACAAACTTGCTTGAAAATAAGGTTTCTTTTGGGTTTGAAACTGTAGCATCTACTAAAGAAAAAGTTGATTTTGTAAGAAAAGCCATCGAAAAGGGATACAAAGTAGATCTGTTATTTGTTTCCCTGGAAAGTCCGGAGCTATGCTACAAAAGAGTCCAAGACAGAGTCAGCCGCGGGGGTCATGACGTAGAACGCACGAAAGTATTTTCCAGATATGAACGGACCATGCGCTTTCTGAAAGACTACATCGAACTTGCCGACAGAGCGGTAGTGTACGACAATAGCAGAGAGATTCCGATAACCGTTTTTACAAAAAAGGACAGTGATATGAAAATACTAAGGGATCCCTCTGACATCCCTTGGGTAGACAAGTATATCTTTGCTTTCTTCCCGGAATCGAAACGCGTGCTCGATGCATTCTCTAACAAACCATAAGCGGTGTTTGTTACAATCCTGCTCGTATTCGGTGAGAACAACCTGAGGCATCCAGAATAATGCTTACGCCGGCAGATGCAGAGGTCATATCTGGGACATCACCTCTCCGATGCTTCCGCGGATGACAAGCCTGGCGTTCTTCTCCTGCGGCAGCTCCGATCTGTTTATCAGAACGAGTTTATCTCCGCGGTAGAACCTCAGCAGGCCTGCTGCGGGATAGACGTTCAGGGACGTTCCTCCGATGATGAATACGTCGGCTCCCTTTATCGCTTCGGAGGCGCCTTCCATTATATCTGCATCCAAAGGCTCTTCATACAGCACCACATCAGGTTTTATGACGCCTCCGCATCCGCATCTCGGGATGCCTTCGCTTTCCATGATGTGTTCGATGCCGTGGGCTTTTCCGCACTTGGTGCAGAAGTTGCGGTGCACAGATCCATGCAGTTCGTACACGCGCCTGCTCCCTGCCGCTTGGTGGAGGTTGTCGATGTTCTGCGTCACCACTGCCTTCAGCTTCCCCCGCGACTCCAGCTCCGCCAGTTTGAAATGCGCCGCATTCGGCTTTGCGTCAAGATGCACCATCTTGTCCCGATAGAAACGGAAGAATTCCTCGGTATTGCTTATGAAGAAGGAATGGGAGAGCATCGTCTCGGGGGGATGGTCGTATTTCTGACTGTACAGCCCGGATGTGCTCCTGAAGTCGGGGATCCCGCTTTCCGTGGACACTCCGGCGCCGCCGAAGAACACTATGTTCTCCGACCCCTCTATCAACGCCCTCAGTTCCGCTATTTGATCCACGATTTGCCTCCTTCCCGTACTATGAACGCAGTACGGCGTATAAGGTTCGGGGTTTCAGAGGCGGTATTCTCCCGAATACCTCTTGGGAAGCACGAACAATTCGCCGTCCCTGTCGAACCCGACCGATGCGCTCACCTCATACACTTCCTGGAGCAGATCCTCGGTGATCACTTCCTTCGGATCGCCGAGCGCGTAGAGTTCGCCGCGCTTCATGATTATGCACCTGTCGCAATACCTTGCCATGAGGGAGATATCGTGCTCTGCGACGAGTATCGACATATCCTTCTTCACCATCGCCCTGAGGTATTCCATCACTTCCAGCTTGTATTTCATGTCAAGGTGGGATGTTGGTTCGTCGACGAGCATCAGCCTCGGCTGCTGGACGTAGGCTTTTGCTATGAGAACGCGCTGCCTCTCCCCGGAGGAAAGCATATTGAG
>JAKQBQ010000090.1 GCA_029574055.1 Methanobacteriota archaeon | reverse complement strand
CAAAATCGGATATCAGTATCTCTTTCGCAAGCGGGCTCATGAGATTCTCGGATGCTATCATTGGGATGCATTCTTCGAACCACTTGTTGTGCTCCATTACTTTCTGCCTGATGAAACGGCCGTCGTCTGTCATCATAATTATCTGAGACCTGCAACGTCGAGAGAGTAAAAAAGGTTGTCTTGTTTTGGTCCCGCGAACTCTTGGATCGTGCTCCTGCACGGAACGCGCCGGCGGCAGCTGTCACTTTTGATCCATCTCATCCAAAATGCGTTTGCATGCTTCTTTCAGCTCAGGAATCTCTTCAGTTATTGTTATCCACTGGTCGTGCATCTGTACTTTCTCGTATACATGAGCGATTATATCTCTGTACCCGGCTATTCCTTTCCAATCAACATCCCGATGATTATTTATTAATTCGAACGACAACGACTTTACTGCTTCTCCAATCTGAAGAATGTCAAAGGCACAACTTTGCTGGAAAATCTTGTTGCTTAGGAAATCTTCCTCGTCATTACCGAAAAAGTTTATGCACTCTTCAATATTATCGCAACGTTCTATTATTGCTCTCAACAAGACTTTATCGTTCTTCATAGATTACAATCCCCTCGGACAGGACCGCGTTCAAAAAATCGCCATCCAGCGCTTTGATGTCCACAAGATCGATATCGCTCCCCACAGCATAGCGGAGGTCCTGAAAGAACGAAGAGAGTGTGAACATGCCACGTATCTTCCCAGATTCTATGCAGAAGTCGTAATCGCTATCGTCTCTATGATCTCCTCTCGCAACCGAGCCGAAAATGTATACTTTGCTGACGCCGTACCTTTCCGCCACCGGAGCCACTATGGATCTGAGCTCATCTATTGAGTGTCTCTTTTTTATTGCGGAAGACATGATAGTGACAACGATTGCGAGCAGTATAATACTTTGTAAAACCTATCAACACAGACAATTCGAAAAAATGATGGGGCGGAGCCCCTTTCTGTTCAGGTTTGTCCCGCGCTCTTACGAGCAAACGCGTTCGTTGTCGAGAGCGTCGGCCTCTTCATCCTCGTTGGGAAGTATGGGTTTCCACTCGGCATCGTCGTCATCCCCTGCGCGGTAGAACGCCGTTCCCTGGAAGCCGTCACCCATGAGCCTGTACCTCGGTCTCCCGCAGACCGCATCGTCCCCGATCATGCCCGCGGCCTCCTTGAGTACGGCGTCTTTCGATCAACGTTGCTCTGCTGCCTGAGAGTTGTTCTTTTTATGTGATTCGGCATTAGAATAGCCCCCCTAAGATATTCTATATATTCCATTATATTTAAAAGATTAGATGCAACAGCTATATTGCGAACCGCACGCAAGCATTTTGATCGACAACCGCTATATGAGCCAGCGCGGAAAAGCCGATCTTCCGGCAGACTGCCTGCCGCTATATGATCAGGCCTTGTTTTCAATAATCTTCAAAGAAAAAAGAACGGGGCGGAGCCCCTTTTTTAATTCGTTTTCTTACCGGCGTCTTTCCAGATAGATGTCATCGACCGCTTCGCCCTTGGGGATTATGTATTCCCCGTCGGCATTCGGAAGCGCGGGTTTCCATACCGCATCATCGTCATCCCCGACGCGGTAGAAGAATGTTCCCGGAGTGTCGGAAGTGAACTTGTACTCGGACTTCCTGTGCACCCTTTCGTCTCCGATTATGCCTGCGGATTCCTCGAATATCACGTCGTAGTACCTTCTGTAGAAGAAGATGAACCACAGCAGCAATCCTATCAGCAAAAGCAGCAGTATCGCCGCTATCAGCCACCAGATCCATCCGCTGCCCGACCCCGAACCGGAACCGTCATCCGTGAAGTATAACTCGAGGTGCAAGGATGCCCCTACGTCATAGAATTCTATCTGAGGCGTTGTCAGTACCGCCGGGACCTCCCACTTGACGAACTCGTATCCGTCCGCAGGTATCGCCCTGACGGCCACGTCTACATTGTCGGGAAGATCCACGACCATTGTGTACTTAACGAAGGGGTCTCCGTTGATGCTGTATTCCGCACCGCCGTCCCCTTCGACCACATCGATCCTCAGAATGATGTCCCCTCTGTACCCCGCATTGCTCCTTACCTCGATGGTGTGGTTCATATTCACATCCGTGAAGGTGTACGAGCCTGTGTGTATCTGCGCAAGTGCCAGCGGCCTCCCGTCGACTATCACGTCCATCACGTAGAAGCCGTCCTTTGCCGAGAAATGGAACGTCTTATCTGCTCCCTCAGCAACCGGGACCACTCCGCTCGGGGATATGGTGGAACCGGCATCGGATGTTGCCGTGATGTAATATGTCGTGCCGCCGGACGGCGGCAGGGAATCGGTAACGAACACCGCATCGATCACGTTCGTGCCGCTTGCAAGCTCGTTGTACGATACCGTGAGCGTCCCGTTGACGGCATCGTTCGTCTTATCGTACACTGTCCCGTCCCCGGCGGTGAGGATCACAGACCCTATCCTCCATCCGGCGGCCGGCGTTATCATGAAATCGCTGATGGTATCGCCGACGCTCAGCACCGCCTGGTATATGGGATTCCCGGAGTCGTCGATATAGAAATCCCCGCTGCCGGAGCTTGCCACGTCTAACGTCAGATCGGTATTCTTCTGCATCGCCATTATCACGACCGCA
>JAKQBQ010000077.1 GCA_029574055.1 Methanobacteriota archaeon | reverse complement strand
CGTTCAAGACCGATATACCCATGGACAGGGAGGAAAGGAAGTACAGGAAGTACGACTGCTTCTTCACTTTGGGCGGGTTCGATAACCATTCCACTTACGTAATGATAGCAAAGAAGGACCACGCCAGGTCGTACGGGGCGGCCATCGGCAACATAGGAAGGATAACGCTGGGAAGGCACATCCTCGAAGCATCGGCGGAGGGAGAGGAGCTGCTGGACATCAGGCCGGTAGTTTCGGAGGCAAGCAGCGAGAACATCGTCGTGACGAAAGACCTTGGGTACAAGCTCGAAGAAGGATACACGGTTGACACGAACATCTCCATCAAGCTTGACGAGAGATCCCCGGCAGCGGCCGAGCAGGTGCTGATCGTAGGATCCAAGGGATATCTGAACATAACGAGTTCGACGGGAACGCTCATAGGATGCGCCGACGACCTCGATGTGGAGATCCCCGAGGAATACCAAGCGACCAGAGATGCGGGGGCGGTCGCCGTTAGGAACTCCGGGGTCGGTGTCGGCCATATACTCGTTTACAAAGAAAGGAGACAATCAAGCCCGTCATACAACATCGCGGGGAACTTGGAGAGAGGATCCGGGATCGTTTCCAAAGCGGCCAAAGGGGACAAGGTAACACTGGTCACCGAGCCGGCAAGGGTGCTTTCCGTAGGCATGACCCAATCGGAAGGGGAGAAGTTCCTGTCCGGATACGGATTGAAGCAGAAGAGGATCGGTGACGCATCTGATGAAGCGATCATAACCGACCAGTCCCCGGAGATGACCCTGACGGCATTGTCCGCAGGCACTGTGGAGACATTCGGCGTCCCGAGGGAGAAGGTGTACAGCATACAGCTTGACGAATCCCATCCAGAGGACGTGTACTACTTCAGGAAGGTCACCGGATTGATCCACAAGCCGGTCGGCATGCTGAAGACGCAGTTCTCATTCCCCGGAATGCCGATGATAACATTCTACGGGGACGAGGAGAGGTCGAAGAACCTCTATCCTCAGGATCCGTTCAAGAAGTGCAAGAAAGGGGACATAGGGATAACGAACCAGTCCAGGCCGCACCACGGCCTTATCGGCATAAGGCTCGCTGACAGCAAAGAGTACGGCCCGACGGGGGAGGAGCCCTACGGGACCAATCTGGTCGGCAGGTTCGCCGACGACATCGCCAGGCTGGGCGAGACCGAAGAAGAGCAGATCATATACATCAGGGAGGAGAAGAAATGAGCGAAGAAAGGGAGACGAGGATATTCATGATCTCTCCCGATTCGATGCTGACCCCAGACCAGCTGGTCAGGGAGGTGCACGCGATGGGGAAGGAAGTGACGGCGAAAGAGACCTGCTACGGGACGCTCGTGGAAGGCTCCAGGGCATCGGTCAGAGAAGTGCTGGCAGCCATCCGGGAGAAGTACCCATATGACATTTATTCAAAAGTGAGGGCATACCCCACCGGCGACCCGAGGAGGTGCCGCGCGCAGCACGGCACGAGACCCGGCTACGCGCAGCTGGAAGCGGAGTGGGAAGCCCTTCCCCTTATACGGCAGGGCGTCCGGGCCTGCGACATGGGGGAACCCTTCGAGATCCCCAAAGAGAAAGAAAAACTCCCGGCGGAAGAATTCAAAAAAATATGTGAGGCAAGCTGATGAAAGTATTCATAGACCCCCCGAACAGCCTTATCCTGTACGACCTGGTAGAGAGATTCGGCCATGAGCCGCTGGGCACCATGGCCCCGATCCAAGAGAGAATAGACGCATCCGAGCTGGACATGCCTCCGATGAACGTCACGCTGGACGATGTGATCAAAGGCTTGAAATACGCAGGCATCGAGGTCCCCTCCGGGATAAGGGG
>JAKQBQ010000074.1 GCA_029574055.1 Methanobacteriota archaeon | reverse complement strand
ATTGCCGGGATAGATCAGAGGATGACGCTCAAGAACGGCAGGCTTGTTAAGAACGGCCCGGCAAAGTTTGGCGCTGCGGGACACTTGTCTTTCATACTGCTGGAGATCATGAAGAAGGACCCGGAGATGAGGTGCATCATCAACATAGCGCCGGCAGAAGACACCCTGGATCTTCTTGAGGAGGTGGGGTTGAACGCCGTGCTGTCGGGAAGGAAGGGCAATCCCCTGTGGGGGGTTTCGACGAAGAACCTCCTGAACAAAAGCAGGACCGTCCCGGACGCCATCTACGATAACGATCAAAAGAGCGGAAGAACGGTAAAGATACTCGGCAAGGATCCCTCGGAAGTCATGCAGAAGCTCGGCTCGATATTGAACTGAGAAAGACGAAAAGTGTTAAAGAAACTGAGCCGGGCTCAGTTTATTGAAACGATCTCTATCTCGAAGTAGAGAGCCTTGTTGAATCTCTCATCGACGATCTTGTATGTGAAGGATGAGGCGATCCCGCTTCCGGTCACTTCCGTTATGTAAAACTTCTGCGTCCCGAAGTCGACCATTATCATCTGGATCTCCTGGCCGGACCCGCTTGACGAAACGACCGTGAATCCCGATACTTCATACGTGAAAGAGATCGTGTTCCCGGAGGCAGAAGTGACTCTCAGAGCGACCTTTCCGAAGTCGCCGTCCTCTGCTGTGTAAGACATTCCGGCCTGGGGCTGGTAGCTCATCGTTATCGTGTTGTTGGCGGAATTGTACGACGCTGCGGCGGGCCACCCGTAGACAGATTCCTCGATCTGCTGGAACCCTTTGAGGTCATAGCCGTAGATGGTCTTGAACTGGCTTGCGGTGAGTATCTCCGTTGCGGGCATTGTGTATACAGTCGAGGCGTTGATCGTCACCGGCGTGGAGGGCGCTGTGTAGCCTTCTCCCGCAGGTATCATCACTCTGACCGTATCCCCCACCTTATAGCCGACGACCGCATTGCCGAATCCGGTGAGCACAGTGGTGCCTCCGACGGTGAAGCTGAGCGGCGTGTAGTTGCTTTCTGCCCTCAGCGTGAAGTCGTTGCTTTTCAGGATGTCCTCGTCATTTGCGACCGACCAGAAGCTTGTGTCGAAAACGACCGCGTTCTCTTCTCCGTGGTATCCGTAGAATGTTCCAACATAGTCAACAGACACCGTGCTCCCTACGACGGCCACCGTGGTGTCGGCCTTAATGTAATTGTTATAGATGGATGCACCTGAAATGGCGCATACGGCCAGTATGAATACGACGAAACAGACCATCAATATCGGGTCTCTCTCTTTTTTGACCTTGACATCATCGTCAGCCATTATACCGATTCTCGCAATGTATGTTCATTATAAAAACATATGCGGTCATTTCCGTAAAACGCGCTGTCTTCCGACCATTCTCGCATCAGTGTATAACCTCTCATGGGAGCGTCCGAAATCTTCCCAAATAAACCAGAATAAATCGATTTGTATGTGTATGTTTTATATAATTAATACCAAAGATCATTGCCAACTTTAACTCCATCTTGCCAAAATCATTGCCATTATTGCCAACTTTATTGCCATCATTCTCACGCCCTTTGCGTACAAGTTCCTTAACGCGGACACAGGCGCTTTCCCTCTTCGAACAACCCCGAAAACGAACTCCCCTTCAAACGTTTCTTATATTACTCCCGATATGCCATAGACTATATTCGGCTCTCTTTCTGTGGAGAAGTCGAAGAATAGAAAGGAACGCCGGTCTCATGAGAGCATTGTACATTCACGCCGACTCGATGGAATTCGAGGCAAAAGATAAGACGAAGGTCGCCGAGGATATACCTGAGGAACTCCACAAGGGGAAGATGGAAGAAGTATTGGTTGTTTTCATCACTGTTGAGA
>JAKQBQ010000033.1 GCA_029574055.1 Methanobacteriota archaeon | reverse complement strand
CAGCATGTTCACGACATTGGTGTCCCGTATGGGGTAGATCATTGCCATGCTCCTCGTGGGAATGGCGACCAATGCTCCACCCACACCAATGAATTCTTTGTGCTGTTCAAGCTCGAACAGGATGTTGGGGGCATAGAAGTGTTCGGTTTCAACAGCAAAAACATGATCGCCGCCCATGTCGACCTTCTCGTACTCCAACGAATACTTGCGGCGTATGTTCTCGATACCGATGGAGAACAGCTCATCCTCCGTCCTTCCCCATTTTACTGTATCCTCTTCAGACATGCTCTGGATGACGTGCGGGAAGTCGTAGACCAGCGCCGAGAATACCTCGCCGGCGAACGGGCGGCTGATGAAGGCCCCTCCGCCGATGACCCTCACGTATTCTTCGTCGTACAGCCTTACTCCGATGTATTTCTTGACTTCGTCGAAGTTGTCTGCGATCAGCCTGAACTCTTCATCGAACAGCTTGGCTTGGGCCATGAGATCGAAGTGGCCGGATACTATCGAAGGGTAGCTGTCAGGATCGTTTCCCGCACATAACTGCATCAGATTGCTCAGCCCGTAGTCCATTCCGTCCCCGGTATGGATGAAGCCGTCTTCGACGGTGTATTCACCCTTTTGCTTGAAGTAATTCTCGACAGCGGCCATGAACAGCTTGTATTCTTTCTCTTCCATGATGGTTGCCCAGTCCGGGACCTTTGACTTCTTGAAGCCTAACATCGATCCATCTCCTGCACAGACAAGCGGCCGCATGCGCCGCGCGGTTGTATCGGCACAATATCGGCTTTTGTGATATAAAGTGTTCCCGCTGCATCTTGCGCAGGGATATTAGGCGGGCCGGCCGGGATTCGAACCCGGGTCTAGGGCTCCGGAGGCCCCAATGCTGTCCAAGCTATACCACTGGCCCGTGAGTAACAGTAGTTTCATCAAAAGATAAGGTATTTTGCCGAGGGACCAGATACTTCCCTCGGCGATCCTGTGGCCCCGTCTTGAGAGGGAGGGAGCCGAATGAAGATTTTTACTTATTCTTTCTTTTTGAACTCGGTGTATCCGCATTTTCCGCATGATACCCGGTCCTTGTGGGTCGCCATGAAAGTGCCCTGGCCGCATTTCGGGCAGGTGGGTTTTATCCTTTCCGCCTTGTTGCCGCTGACCTTGTAGGCATCCTTCTTGGACACCGATTTCGGGCCGCCCTTCTTCACTTCCTTCTTCTTCGCCGCCGGTGCTGCTGGTGCTGCCATGATCATTCACCCTCGGTCGGTGCTGCTGGTGCTGCTGCCGGTGCTGCAGCCGGTGCTGCAGCCGGTGCTGCCGCAGGCGCGGGGGCTTCTGCGCTTATTCCGTTCCTCTTGAGGAGGTATTTGCTCTCATGCGACAATGCGGATTCCTTGCTGTCGTACACCTTTGCGTATCCCTTGGACTTCCCTATGCCGTAAACGGACTCGATGTTATCGATCACTACGCAGTCCCTTTTGGACTTCATCTTCTTCGCTATATCCTCTGCAACGGCGTTCCTGCCGGGAGTCGTCTCGCCGACATGGTCTATGCTGAAATAGACCTCCGTCCTTTTCTGCAAAGGGTTCTCTTTCCGGTTTGTTATCTCTATCTTCATTCCAACTCCTCCATTATTCCCATGAGGTATTGAGTTTTTTTTCGGATCTGTTCATCGACCACGATGAGCATCATCCCCTTTCCGGGCCATCCGTAGATA
>JAKQBQ010000020.1 GCA_029574055.1 Methanobacteriota archaeon | reverse complement strand
CCTCATCGCAGGCTGTCACGAACTGGCAGAACACGTTCCTTCCTTCGGAAACGAATGGGACGGCATCATCCATGACGCTCACTCTCATGAATGGGGCCGGGACAGCAGAAACGATCCTCTCCGCGCCTTCTTTCTTTAGGGTATACAGCCCGTCCCCTGCGCGCATGGATAGGACGTGCTCCCCATCGGATATCACGTTCCTTATCTTGCCGGTGTTCTTGCTTACGACCAACTCTATCTTCCCTTTGAACAGGGCATCGGTGGCGGCGATGCCGAACTGATGCCTCGATACAGCTTTAGCCCTTATCATGTCCGGATCATACTCTTCCGTGCCGCCGGCAGGCACATCCGCACCGTCGATGATGTCGCAGAATTTCTGCTCAAGGAATGCGCCTGTCAACGACTCAGAATCTATCATGGTATCTGTGTCCAACATCTTCGGGAATACGGATTGCGCTATAGGATAGACCTCATCCAACTCGGCGGGGACCGGCCCGAACGGCGATATCACAATGGGCGTATATCCTCTCCTTCTTGCGTTATCGAATTCCGCTTCCATCGCCTTGCTGTACGGCTTGCTGCCGTTGTCGTAGAACAAGGCGGCCTTATCTGTTGGGGGGATATATCTCCCCCACAGTCTGGAAACATACCTGTTGAACACCGGCCTCCCTCTCGTCTCCGTTCCGGTGTAGAAGAGGGCGCCGTCCCTGCTGATGGGATCGAACCTCTCCAAATATTCCTGATGCGCCTCCAACCGCCTCAGCGCGTCGATCATTGCGGGGTGGGCCCTGCATCTGATCTCCGCCAATTCCCAAAGGCGGCCTTCCCTGACATATCTTTTCACAAGTGCCAGCTCATTCGTTATTTGATAAAGGTTATGCCTTGCGATGATCCTTTCTTTTTCTTTTCTATCGGTTTTTCTGAGGGCTTCCAACGTCAGCCCCCTGCATGCGGGGCAGTTGCAGTCAAGGGACTGCATGTCCTGCAAACGGTAAGTTCCGTCGATGAACATCATCCTGTCGTCCCTTGCGAACTTTGCGTATGATGCGGAATCGAAAAGATCGCATCCCATGAGGGTCGCGAGGGCAAGGACCATAGGGTGGCCCGCCCCGAAAAGATGCACCGGCCTGTTGGGGTTCAATCCTTTCTTCGATGCTATCACAACATCCACCAGCTCAAGGTACCTGTACTGTTCCATGAGCGGTACGATGCCGCCGATGGGATGGACATCCACATCCATGGATGCCATCATCTTTGCGCAGTGTTCCCTCAGATCGGGGAATATCGAACCCTGGACAACGCCGTTGATCAGCATGTCTCCTTTGAGACCGCATGCTTCTTTGATCCTTTCGAGCGTCACTTCGATGGATTGCGCCGTCTTTTCTTTCGTCCAAAAAGGCTCCGTGAATATGTCGAGGACAGTCCCTATGTCTGTGCCGATGCTCTTCTGGAACTCTACCATTTCCTCATTGGTCACTTCCACCTCGCCGTACATATGGCTCTGGAATGTCCCCGAGTCGGTCATGATCACGCCCGGGAAGTCCAGCATCTTGTGGAGCCCTTCCTCCTGAGCCTTTGCTTTAAGGTCCGGATTGTTCTTTATGATGTACGAATTCGTTATGATCGCACGGAAACCGAACTCTTCATAGAGCTCTTTAGGCGAAACGGTGCAAATCTTTGGATTGACCACCGGAAGCAGCGCGGGCGTCTCCAATACTCCCGATCTTGTCTGGAACTTGCCTATCCTCGCAAGCCCGTCCCTCTTAATGACCTCGAACATCAGCCTGAGATAGGGTCGCCCAATTAAAGGATTCTGTTCTTCAGAACATCGGCGTACACTTTGGATATGGCATTCTTGACCAACACATCGGGGATATCCTCTATGACGTCCTTGTTCCAATCGAGCGTGGGGCGCCCGAAGCTTATCATGTTCGCTTTCCCGTGGTCGCAGCTTTCCTCGGTCTCAAGCATCTTGATCTCCAATCCGTCAAGGATGTCCTGCACGCGCTTCCCGTTGATGAAAAGGGAGTTCTGACCCTCAGCCTCTACGCTCACGAACTTTGACGATATGTCGGACATCTGCATCTCAAAGACCAAGCCTTTGAGATACTCAGACATCTCCTCGACAGACCACCTTCTCAGGTTCTCGTCCTCCGGAGGCTCCGAAGAGTGCCTATATTCGATATCAATCATGGCCATACGGCAGCATGATTATCATGAATTAAAAGCATATTGCACTGACAGCTTTATCATCAATGACCGCATTCACGCCGATATGTTCCGCATAAGGATCCAATCCGTCGAAGAATACAAACTCGTCGTGTTGGTTAGGGATGACGTCAAAATGACCAAAGGCAAGATCGCGGCGCAGACGGGGCACGCGGCAGTCAATTGCGCACTCAGCATAAAGAAGAGGGATCCCGATGCTTATGACAAATGGACCTTGAACGGCCAGCCCATAATCGTTCTGAAAATAGGTTCCGAAATGGAGCTGTTCGAATTCAAGGCCGTGGCAGACGCGCAGGGCATCAACAACTCGGTGGTAAGCGATGCCGGGAAAACCCAGGTTGAACCCGGTACTATCACCTGCATCGGCATCGGTCCGGCGGCTTCGGCGGTCATTGACAAAATAACGGGCGAACTGAAAATGCTTTAAGAGTGCAGGCGCTCTTTTATATCCATAAAGGCTATTATATAAGTTGAAGGGAAATGCACAAAAGGTCGGGTCTGCTTATTTCGATGGGTCTCATCGCATTGTTAGGTGTGCTGATAGCTGTGCCTTTCTCCTTTGCGGATGATAGCGACGGGGCATCGATCAACATTGACGGCAGTTCCGATCTTGCGGCCGAACTCGAGAAGGCTGTCAGCGGAGACATCTTGACGCTTACCGCGAACAAGATACTCTATTCTGAGGCTACTTTAAAGTCCGGCGTCACTCTGAACGACGGCGGCTTTTCATTGGTGATCTACTCCCAGGCCGCATTGAGGGTTGAAGGAGAATTGAACTCCACCGGCACTCTGACCGTATCTTATAACGGGTCCCTCGTCGTCGCCTACGGCGGCCGCGTGTTCATCGACAACAAGGCTGAGGTCACCGGTTACTTGGATGTACGCCCCAGCGGGAACCTGTATATCGGAAATGACAAAAGCAGCAGTTTCGTCTGCGACGGGACGGGGAAGCTTAACGTAGATGGGTTGATGGTATTGGGCAGGGGGTCGATCAATTCCGAAGCCGTTGTTAGGAACTCCACGGTCACCGGAGAACTCCGCATATCGGAGGGCAGCACGTTCAGGGTGAAGGATGTATTGACATTCGGCAGCGCCCCGACCCTCATTGAATCACTGAAGAATGATGCCGCGATCTCCGGAAGGGTCACTCTCGAAAGCACCGCATACATCATGGTCTATGGGGATTCGACCTTCACTAAAGCTAACATAAAATACTCATCATCCAACACGCCGACCACGCAGTTCATCATCCGCAGCAATGTCTTTGCGACGCTGTACACCGACGACACCGGCAAACACGCTCTGGTGTTCCCAACCACATCCGAGCTCAGGGATTACAGGCTCGTTAACTGGAAGGATGCGGCGGGGAACATCATAACCGCAGAGTCAGGCATACAGATCGGAAGCCCGGGATTCACCAAGATAGACGGCGAAGTTGAGAAGCGGACATACCGCATCTTCCTCTCTGAGGATCTGAGCATAAGATGGGTGGTCAACGGGATAACCAAGGGAAGCTCCGGAGAGGAGGAGGGTGTTTACGGCGCTACGTACACAATAGGCGTGATGTCGCCGTCGGGCGCTGAACTGCCGGCCTTATTCAAAGACGGCGTGGCATTCGCGAACGGAGAGTCATTCGACATCAAGGGCGACACCACATTCACTACTGCCAACAATTATCCTGAGCCCGAAAAGAGCATGGTGCCCTTGCTGCTCATCGCCATAGGGTTCGTCTTCTTGATAGTCCTGGCACTTGGATACTTCGCCTTCTCTGTAAAAGGCAATAAGAAGTGATCTCACAGGGTGTGGAACTCTTTCATCGATCTTACTTGGAAGCTCTGTTCCTTTGCTACCCTAATTGCGCCTACTGCGGCATCCGCGCCTTGTATCGTAGTGAGGAAAGGAATCTCCAATTCTACGGCAAGCCTTCTTGTTTTGTGCCCGTCCCTTACCGGCCCGGATTTTTGAGAGGGAGTGTTGATGATAAGGTTGATCTTCCCTTCTCTCATGAGGCCCATGGCGTTCGGCTTCATGTTGTCGTCTATTTTGAAGACGGTCGTTGTCTCCACCCCGCGCTCCCTGAGGTATGTGGATGTTCCCTTCGTCGCATATATCTGGAAGCCCATGTCGAAAAGCTCCTTCGCCACAGGCAGCACCCTTTCTTTGTCCGAATTATTAACGGTTATGTACACTCCGCCGCCAGTCGGGAGTTTGTTCCCGGCCGCAACAAGCGCTTTGTAGCAGGCTATGTCGAAATCCTGGTCTATTCCCATGACCTCCCCTGTGCTCTTCATCTCCGGAGTGAGGATGGAATCCACTCCCGGCAGTTTCAGGAAGGGGAACACCGACGCTTTGATCGCATAGTGATCGATGGATCTGTAACCTGAGAGCCCGAAATCCTTGAGGGTCTTGCCGAGCATCACCTTCGTGCCTATCTTTGCCAGAGGTATCCCTGTGGCTTTCGATATGAAGGGGATCGTACGTGAAGCTCTTGGGTTCGCCTCTATCATGTATATCTCGTCGTCTTTGACTGCAAGCTGGATGTTCAGCAATCCTTTGACCTGCAGCGCCAAAGCCACCTTGTTGGTCATCTCCACGATCCCGTCGATCATCTCATCGGAAAGGGTGAAGGGAGGAAGCACCATCGTCGCATCGCCCGAGTGGCATCCTGCGTATTCGATGTGCTCCATTATCCCGCCGATATAGACATCCTTGCCGTCGGAGACCACGTCGACGTCTATCTCGATCGCCTCAGTAAGGTATCTGTCGATGAGTATGGGGTGGTTCTTCGATACTTTCACGGCGGTCTCGACATAGGTCTTCAGCTCTTCAACGGAGTACACGATCTCCATCGCCCTTCCGCCGAGGACGTAAGAGGGTCTTACAAGCACAGGGTATCCGATGGAGTCCGCTATCTCTTTCGCTTCTTCGAAAGAGTAGCCTGTGCCCGATTCCGGCTGCTTTATCCCAAGCTCGTCCATCAGTTTGGAGAACCTTCTCCTGTCCTCGGCAACATCCATCATGTCTGGGCTTGTTCCGAGTATCCGGGTCTTCGTCCCAGCAAGCGCATTTTCCAGCTCCACCGCAAGGTTCACGCTGGTCTGTCCGCCGTACTGCACTATCACGCCGTCGATGCCTTCGGCCTCAATGACGTTCAGAACATCTTCCAATGTTATAGGGTCGAAATACAGGCGGTCTGAGATGTCGTAATCCGTGGAGACCGTTTCCGGATTGTTGTTGATGATCATGGCCTTCACTCCCTCTTCTTCCTGGAGGGCCATCACGCCGTGCACGCAGCAGTAGT
>JAKQBQ010000001.1 GCA_029574055.1 Methanobacteriota archaeon | reverse complement strand
CCGCAGGACATCCATGCCGTCTATCCCCGGAAGTTTGAGATCGGTTATAACGAGGTCATAGACCGTGTCCTTTATCATCGACACGGCCGTATCGCCCGACTCGGTTGCATCGACCGCGTACCCTTCGCGGGTCATGATCTCCTTTAAGGCATGCCTGAGCTTCGTGTCGTCTTCAACAATAAGAACGCTTGCCGGGTTCAATCCTGATCACCTGCCTTTTGATTGCGTGGACTGTCTTCCTCGAGCGCCGGAAGTTCAATGCTGAAGATTGTGCCCTTTGTCCTGGGGAAGTTCTCCCTTTCATCACTGGAGCTTACCACTCTTATATCGCCGCCCATCTTCCTTACCATTGAGTAGCTTATGGCGAGTCCCAGCCCGGTACCGTCTTCCGACGCCTTTGTCGTAAAGAATGGGTCGAAAACACCGTCTATGTGCTCCCGCGATATGCCCGGGCCTGTATCCTCTATGTCGACCACGACCTTATGCTGCCCCGGCAGGAACCTGGAGAATACGCTCAGGGTACCGCCGTTATCCATTGCTTCGATCGCATTTGAGACAATATTCATAAATACCTGGTGCAGTATGCTTCCATTTCCCCTTGCAAGCGGAATGCCGGGATGAAGATCGCGGCGGATCAGGATGCCTTTCTCCGAACAAAGCTTGGAGGATATGTCCAGGAGCTTGGTCAACACGGAGTTGACATCCGTTACAGCCGACTGCACCTGCGTCTGGCGCGAGAAATCGAGGATGTTCCGGACGACCGATCCCGCCCTCTTTATCTCTTCCTCGATGGAATCGAGGACCGGTGTTCGATCCGGCCATTCCTTTTTGGCGTCTTCCTTCAGCATCTGGGTATTGAGAAGAGCGCTCGCGAGTGGCGTGTTGAGTTCGTGCGCGATGCCGGCCGTCAGAAGGCCGATGGCCGCCAGCTTATCCTTCTTAATGATCTGCATCTCGAGTTCCTTTTCCCGCTCATAGGAACTGTGGAGGAGCTCGATCACCCTGCGCGCCGTGATATAGCTGCCCGCGGCCATCAGAAGCACGAAGGCCACCGTGACCGCCAGGCGCCCGGGACCTGAATCAATCGCAAACACCGCGAGCGAGAACAGAACGACCGGCACCGTGCCCGCTATCAGCACCATCAAAACGACCTTTGACTTGACCCCGTTTGAACCCATGATATGACCTCGAGTAATGATCCGTTCCATTATAACATAGATAGGTGCCCGCCGTTCCTGACAGGCAAGAACGATGCCACTCTTGACTGGCCCCGGGTTTGCATATGGCAAGGCGGGTCGCGGTCGTTTTATCCGTTCGGAAAGACAGCAGAGCGGCCCGCCTCCCGGGAAGGAAGTCCATCTTCCTTCCCGGACCTATGTCGCCAGCAGGAGGTTGTGTCAGTGCAATGGAAACAAATCGAACAAATGTCGAACCAAAGGACGCATGGTCACTCTACCCGACCGATATCTTATTCCAGACTTCTTTCTGGAGCGAAGTAAAA
>JAKQBQ010000192.1 GCA_029574055.1 Methanobacteriota archaeon | reverse complement strand
CGTTCCTGTAATTCGCCTCCATCCAGAGCAGACCGTCCTGCCGGTATGTATTCGAAGAGCCGTGCAACACTCCACGTCTGTAGTGGTTCTTCTCAAAGATTTCTCCGCCGGGGTAGTATTCAATGCAAAGGCCCTGTTCTGAACCGTTCTTGAACTCGGCAGACCTGTGCAACTTGCCATTGCTGTAGTATTCGTTGACGATGCCGTCAGGGACAGTACCCGACCTATGAATGACCGTACCGTCCTGCCGGCACACTTCGCTGGCCTTTTCATCGTTGTCGCGGTAATAGACCGCGAGCAACCCGTCCTTGACATAGGAAACGACCTTTGTGATCTGTTCCATCCTGCTAGATCCATCATTATTCATTGTGTCAAAACCTTTCTGTGGCGTTGTTCTCGGTGTCTTTATGACCATAGCGAAGCAAAGCTCGTGCCAGCGCGATAGGCCGGTATTATTGGTCCGATCATGGACAAGAACCGGTGTTGCGATGGGTTATGCGATGATTAAGGGGGGAATTCCAGGAAACGGTCCGTCTCGTCACAAAAGGCGGTGTTGCTTCCTGCAACACGCCGTTACATTAAGCAACCGATCTGGATGTTGTTCGCATATCACATCGAGATCTCTTTGAGGAGGGCCAACTCATCCAGCGCCCTGCCCGTCCCTTCGGCCACTGCAGTCATCGGGTTGTCGGCAACATGGACGGGAACCTGTGTGACCTTCTCGATCAGGAGGTCAAGGTTCTTAAGAAGGCTCACCCCGCCGCTCAGGACGATTCCCGTGTCGACGATGTCCGACGCAAGTTCCGGCGGCATCCTTTCGAGAGCGATGCGAATTGCATCGGTTATGGAATTGATGGGCTCGGCTATCGCCTCACGGACCTCGGGCGATGATATTCTCAACGATTGCGGTATCCCGTCCATGAGGTTCATGCCGCTTATCTCGATGGTCTTCGTCTCCTCATCAACACCGGAATGGGCGGAGCCAATGGTGATCTTCACCCTCTCCGCCGTCTGGTCACCGATAAGGAGATTGTACTTGCGCCTGATGTAGTTCACAATGGCCTTGTCGATCTCTTCGCCGGCGATACGGACCGAGCTGCAATAGACAATGCCGGAAAGGCTGATGACAGCAACTTCGGTCAGGCCCGAACCGATGTCCACGATCATGCTCCCGGCCGGCTCCGTGATGGGCAGACCCGCCCCGATAGCCGCGGCCATGGGTTCTTCGATAAGATACACTTCGCCCTTCCCCGCGGATTCAGCGGCCTCTTTCGCTGCCCGCTTCTCTATGGGCGTGACGTCACAAGGAACGGAGATAATGATCTTCGGTTTTGCGGCGAAACTGCTGTAACCGATCTCCGTCAGAAAATGCTTCAGCATGGATTGCGCGGACTCGAAATCGGAGATGACGCCGTGTTGCAGTGGCCTGCTCACATTAATGCCCTCCGGCGTCTTGCCCAGCATGTCCTTAGCCTTTCCGCCGGCAGCAAAGATCCTTTTCAAGCCTCGGGTGCCATTGCGCACGGCAAGAACGGAAGGCTCATTGAGAACAATGCCCCTGTTTTTCAGATAGAAAAGTGTATTTGCAGTTCCGAGGTCAATGCCGATGTCTTTCGACGGCGTGCTGAGTATTGAAAACACCTGCTGTCTCCTTTTGCCGCAGGACTGTGAGAATACAAGGTCCTATGCCATTCTGATGCCACAAAGCCGCGACAAGAGGAACATATCGACAAGATCATCAGGCGTCGAGTGTCTTGCGTATCTTTTCAAGAACGTCTTGCAGGGCCAGCGGTTTGGGGATGAAATCGAATTCCCTTTCCTCAAGACCCTTGCTGAGCACAATATCCTTCGTGTACCCGCTCGTAAAAAGGACCCTTACGTCTGGATTGACCCTCCTGATCTCTTCGTACGCCTGCCAGCCGTTCATTCGGGGCATGACCGTATCGAGAATGACAAGGTCCACAGGCTGGAATTGCCCGAATTTCTCTACGGCATCCTGGCCGTCCTTCGCAGTCACTACCCTGTACCCGTGCGTCCTGAGAGCTTCGTCCATATAGCCACGCACACTTTCATCGTCCTCGGCCACAAGGATCGTCTCGCTGCCTGTAATGTTGGCAGGCGGCTCACCATGTGCATCTCCGGTCTCTTCCGGCATAGCGGGAAGATGGATGCTGAAGGTGGTTCCGCGACCTGGTTCGCTGTCCACCGATATGTGCCCTGTATGCTGCTTTACGATGCCATACACGATCGCCAGGCCGAGTCCCGTGCCCTTGCCGGCATCCTTTGTGGTGAAGAAGGGGTCAAAGATGCTGTCTTTGGTTGCATCGCTAAAGCCTGTGCCGGTATCGGAGATCTTTATGACGACGTACCTTTCCTTCTCTCCAGCCCATTGCGCCGCGTCCAACGGGTCGTTCGCATCGAGGGTGGCCGTTTCTATTCTGAGGGTCCCACCCCTGGGCATGGCGTCCCTTGCATTCGTGACGAGGTTAAAGAGTATCCGGTCGATCTGTGACCTGTCGGCCATGACCATGGTGCTCTCATCGGTCAATGATATCGAAAGCTCGATATCCTCGGTGATGAGCATCCTGAAGAGCCTGCTAGCTGACCGTATCGCCTGGTTCATATCCATCGGCGCGCGGGCGAGGGACTGCTGACGGCTGAGGGCAAGGATGCTTCTCGTCAGGTCCGCGCCCTTCCGGGCCGCAAGGAGGATCTCCTGCACATAGGGATAGAGAGGATCGGTCTTCTTCATCTTGAGCTCGATGAGTGATGCAAAGCCCATGAGGCTCGTCAGCAGGTTGTTGAAATCGTGCGCGATACCTCCCGCCAGAGTTCCAATGGACTCTGTCTTCTGCGCCTGGCGCAGCTGCGATTCGATGCGTTTCTTCTCGGTCACGTCCTCCACCACACCTTCATAACAGGCGACGGATCCGTCGGCCTTCCGGATAGTGCGGACGTTCATCCTGATCCATACCTTGCTCCTGTCCTTCCGGTAGAGCCGCGCCTCAAAGCCGCGGATCACGTCTTCTTTATCGAGAAGCTCCATGTAGCGCCTGCGGTCGGCCGGATCAACGTACAGCTGCTCACCGATATTGGTTATGGTCGTTATCATCTCTTCCGACGACGAGAAGCCGTGTATCGCTGCCAGTGCGGGATTGACCCGCACGTATCGCCCTTCAGGCGTGCTCCGAAACATTCCCGTGATCGCGTTGTCATGGACATTGCGGTAGTCGTCCTCGCTCCTGCGCAGGTTCTCTTCCGCCAGTTTCAGGTTGGTGATGTCCTCTACGGTCCCCTCGTAGCAGAGGATCGTGCCCTCAGCATCCCTCACGGCGCGGGCATTGAGGGATGCGGAGACAAGAGACCCGTCTTTCTTCAGGGCGGGGAATCTGAAGCTATGGACAAAACCTGAACGCTCCACGATCTCCTGGAACGTGGAGCGGTCATCGGGGTTCGCATACGCGTGCGTCCGGACATTCAGGTTGCCGTTCGTCACCTCTTCCGGAGAGGAGTATCCGAACATCCTTGCATAAGCCGGGTTGACCTTTATCGGCCTCCCGTCGGGGGTTGTACGGAACATACCCTCAACAGCGTTTTCAAAGAAGGACTGGTACGCGTGCTGGTCTTCTCGGAGAATAGCGTCAGGCGCGGTGTGTGTCATGGCAAGCTCCAGTGTCATTAGAATGTTAAGGGAAATCGAAACTGAATGCAGCGGATCCCTATCCCGGTACTCGGAACACCGTATTGTTCCCAGCTTTATGAGTCAACGAGCCTTCAGATCTTTACGGTGTATGCCCTGGGGCACTCCTGTATCATGCGATCCGCAACCTCAATGGTATCGGTAAATGCCTCGTGAAGCGCTCTTTCTCCGGCAGATTCCAGCACTTCTCGCATGGCCACGATGATCGACGCGGCTTTCAAGCCGGGATAGTTCCGCATTCTCGGTATAAGGGAGCGCAATGCGGCTGCGGCGGCGATCCTGACCGTTGTCTCCATGTCTCCGTTCAACATGATCCCGGAGATCGCGTCGATGAGTACATCCTTGGGGTCCTCGATGTCCTTGCAGTATTCGAGCATCGTTCCTATGGATGTACCGTCTTTCTTCAACTGGAGG
>JAKQBQ010000177.1 GCA_029574055.1 Methanobacteriota archaeon | reverse complement strand
TATCTTATCGGCCGCTAAGGTCGCGCCAACATTCACAACGTTCACGGCTGCTGCTGAGGCCGTGTTTTCGAGTATAATGTCCTCCAGCGTAAAGCTTCCCTGTACGTCGAAGTGCGCGATGCTGCCGGGCTGTGTTATAGTGTACGTCGTCGATGAGGGTGAGGCTGCGCCCAAGACTGCGACACCCGATCTGAGTGTGATGAATTTACCCGATGGGATGGTTATCGTCGACGAACTCACATTGTGGTCATCTTCAGTTGCCCATATGGTGTAATCTTCGTTGATATCAACGCACGCGGCGACCGCATCGGATAGAGTGGGTTGGTAACTGATGATCGTTGCGGTGATGTCGCTGTCCTTGGTTACCAGATACCGTTCGTAACCCCATTGGGCATACAGAGTGGTCGTGGCACTGAGATTTATCTTAGTGGTCGGTCCCGGTATATATGATGTGCCAGAACCGTTCGCCGCGGTGTTCCAACCCTTAAACTTCGGCATGGCCGCCGGGCCGGTGAAATTAGTTACGGAATTGTCCAGAACAGGCCAGTCAATACCACCAGCAGGTGGTGTGCTAACGCCCGTGTTGTCAATATAGTCTGCGCCGGTGCCGCCGTTGGCGTTGTATATCACGAAAATATAAGGTTCCAGCCTTACGGTGGTTATGGAGTTGTCTTTCACTTCCGGAATCTGGAATGATCCGTTCGAATCCAGCACGACCTGCCCCACGATGGCGCCTGTGGTGCTGTCGAACGCAAAGATGTTATCCATCTTGCCGGAGCTGTCATGACCTGTGGTGTAAGCGAACTCATAGAGATTCGAATTGGTAAGCGCGGGATCAGGAGCCGCAAAAAGATTCAGGGTGTTCAGGAGATTGTTTGTGCCATCCTCATAGGCCTTCAGCGTATAGTTGCTGCCCGCCGAAGGAGGATTCCAGTTAGCGTTCACATAGTATCCGGTGCCAAGATTGCTGCCGGAGATATGGATCGCGCCTAAGCCGGGGTTGGTTGCTCTGTTGACATTGGAAGCCGCTGTCACGTTCGCTTCTTTGTTGAGGGTCAGCACCGCGCCTGCGGCAGCTAGTGCTGTACCTTTGCCGCTGCCGATGCCTGCGGCATAATAGCTGTATGCATACACATTGCCGCCAGTGATGGTGACATTGCCGCCGGCACCGTTGCTGCCGGAGGAGCTGCCGTTGCTGCCGCCGCCGATGCCTGCACCATTCCGTCCGAACGCTTTCACTGTGCCGCCTGAAATGGTTATATTGCCGCCTGCGCCGGCGGGGCCTGAGGTAGCTGCACCGCCGCCGATGCCCGCGCCGTTGAGACTGGTTGCAGTCACTATTGCATCGCCGCCGATCGTTATGGTGCCGCCTGCACCGGCGTTGCCGGCATTGTCTTTGCCGCCGCCGCCGATTCCGGCACCATATGATGATGACGCGGTCACTGTGCCGCCGATGATATCTATTGTGCCGCCTGCACCGGCGCTGCTGCCGCCGTCGTTGCCGCCGCCGCCGATTCCGGCACCATGTGTTGATAACGCGGTCACTGTGCCCTTGGTGATCTTGATGTTGTTGCCCATACCGCTGAGGCCTGCGTCGCTGCTGCCGCCGCCTATTCCTGCACCATATGATGCTGACGCGGTCACTGTACCGCCGTTGATCGTGATGATACCGCTGTTGCCGCCGGTGCTGCCGCCACCGGCGGCGCCGCCGCTGATTCCGGCACCGCTGCCGCGAGTGAAATCCACGTTGCCGCCGGTTGCATTCACGATACCGCCGTTGATTGTGATGATGCCGCCGGCGCCTGCGTGGCCGCCGCCTCCGTAGTTGCCGCCGCCTCCGATTCCTGCACCGCCTTCGCTGCCGCCGATTGCGGTAACCTCGCCGCCGTCGATTATGATCGTGCCTGGGGTATAGCCTTGGGAACCGCCGATAGCCGCGTGATAACTGCCTGTGTGAGATGTCACCGATAACTTCCCGCTCGTGCTGTGCGGATTTGAGGTTGTACTATCGGCACTGTCAATCGTCAATATTGCGCCATTCTCTACCACGATGCTCCCGTCGATGGTGTTGTTGGTTCCTTCCAGAAGCAACTTCACCTTCGCGCCGCCGTAAAGCGTCATCATACTGGTGGTTCCAGAAATGCTGAAGTTATTGAGCGTTACCTCAGCATCTATGTTCGCAGTGAAGAATATCTCGAGATCCGTTGCGCTCCCTGTGATCTCATATGTGGGCTGACTCGGCACTCCGGTTAAAGTTAAGAAAGAGCCTATGTAGTTCCATCCGAGGCCGCTGGTTCCGGGAAGGCTTAAATCGATCAGCTCATCGGCGGCCGCCGTGTATTCGTGATCGGATCCGTCATCCGCCGCGAGGTTCACGACGGCTATGGACGCGACCACCATCACGAGGGCGACCATCACGTATTTCGCGAGCGGCCTGCCCTTTGACATCACGCTCTTGCTTTTGTCATTGTTTCTTTTATTGCTTCTAATGTCCATTAATTCAACACCAACTTATTTTTTGAGAATGCCCTCTTTCCGAGAGCTTTGTTCCTGCCGTGAACGCGGGCGGGATGCGCGTAACGTGTTTCGAAAAACGTTGTATGAAGGCCGCAGGCCGGAGCCTGCGGCATGATATCGAGAGATAATGTACGGCGCGGTTCACACGTAAATGCGCAACAAGAGAAAGAAAGAACTGTGCTGTTACCTGCACCCGTGGCCTGCATCCCCTTCTTCACCCCAACCCTGCCTTCGGCTGCCGGGGGCACTGTACCGTAGCTCATCGCGTCACCGTATGTTCTTGAATGACAGACGCTGAGCCCCCCTGATCCCCATCCGAACGGGCCTGTCGGTTATGTAGCATCCATAAGCATTCCGACTCATCGGAAAACTATAGAATGACCTAATCACACATGCTCTGTCCACTATATATTGGTTTTATCACGGTTTCTTTTCCATACGGGTGCGCACGCATCCAATGTATCGTTGTCCTTGCGGGCGCGCGAGCCGCGCTTCGCCCTCTTCTCGCACAGCGTAAAAAGTGTGTCTGGCATATCCTGACCGCCTATTTCCCATAAGACTCTCGATGCTGTGTTCGGTGCGCGGCCGCCCGCACATGTCCGCTCCCTTCCTTGCGCATCTGCGTTCCGATGAAAAATTCACGAGATTATATATCCACAACAAAACCAAGTAAGGCTTATCTGCTGCACCGGTTTTTTTCTCAAGACCGCCACACGCTGTCGATGTCCACGCCGGACCGTACGCTGTTCTTAATGAGTTCCGTCTTCTCCTTGTCCCTCGGGTCTATGCGGACGATCAGATGATCGATGGTCTCCGTCACCCGAACGGTATCCTCGCTGGTCATCAGCACCGGGACGTTCAGCTCATTCGCTTTGGACAGGACCATCTGGGACGGCCTTATCCCTCCTGTGATCACTATGCATGCGGTGTCCGTCGACAGCGCAGACAATAGTATCTCCGTCCTGTCGCCGCCGGTTATCACAGCTTTGCGGCATGATCTGCACATGTATCCCATGGCGGTCTGGTTGCTCATCGCCCCGACAAGCATGGTCTCCACAATATTGTCCATGCCTTTTTCGCCGGCTATTGCCTTCGCATCCGTCTTCTCCAGCAGCTCGGACACCCTGAACGTCCTAAGCTCAGGCATCGCCGGGACCTCTCCGATCACCCTTATCCCGTGATCCTCTATGAACTTCCTTTCCCTGCTGCCGGAGGATCTGTTGAGGATCACGCCCATCAGGTCCGCTCCCTTCTTTTCGCAAAGCTCCCTGAACATGAACACAGCATCCACGGAATGGCTCGAGGGCGTTGCTACAAGCACTATCGGCGCTTTCAGCGCTTTGGCGATGTCTGCGTGGGAGGTGTTATGGGCAAAGCCGCCGGCGACGTCTTTTCCGCCTTCGATGATCATGAACTCCTTTCCTTTGCAAAGCTCGTTGTACCCCGCGACTATCTCTTCGAGGCTTGTGGGCTCGAAGGGATCGTATACGAAAGGAGAGAGCTTCTTTCCCTCTCCGAGACCGAGGGCTTCCGCCATGAGGAACGCGTCCTCGTCCATGGTCTCGCCGTTCACCTTCACGAGGCTTTCCCTAAAGGGTTTGTAGAATCCCGCCTTTCCGGGGCAGTTCATAGCCAGACCCAGAGAGATGACCGATTTCCCGGACCTGCCGCCCACGGATGCCAGATAGACATTCTTCATTTCATCACCGCCTAATCGTTGTCAGGGCGTCCACCGCCCAGCTGCCTTCATTCTTCTTCCCTACCATTAAAGGATTGATTTCGAGTTCATATATCTCTGGGTTCTCCAGAGCGATCTTCATCAGCCTCCGCATGGCATCCTTCAAAGAATCTATGTCCGCCGGCGGCCTCCCCCTCGCCCCGGACAGCATGCGGTATGCTTTCGTCGATGTTATCATCTTGTCCATCTCGTCATCGGACATGGGGATCAGCGATCTTGATATCTCTCCGATTATCTCCACATATATCCCTCCCAGCCCGAAGGCCAGCACCGGGCCGAACTGATCGTCTCGTATCATTGATACTATCACTTCCTGGCCGGACACCATCTTCTGCACGGATACCCCGTCTATCCTCGCGTTCGGAACGGCCATCCTGCACCTGGCCGCCAGCGATTCGTATGCATGGCGCACCTCTTCCGCCGTCTTTATATTGACCATCACGCCGCCGATGTCCGTCTTGTGGTGTATGTCGGGGGACATTATCTTCATGACCACCGGATATCCTATCTTATCGGCAGCGGCGGCCGCCTCCTTGGGGTTCCCGGCCATCGCCTCCGGCGGCACCGGGATGCCGTATGCGGACAGGATCGATTTCCCTTCGTCCTCGGACAGCGACGACCTGAATTCCTTCTTGGCTGTGTCCAGAAGCTCCAACACCCTCCATCTTCCGGATGTCCCGGGCAGTTCAGCGCTCCCTCTCTGAGAGCGCGCGCCCTGAACCGCCCTCAAGTATGAGAGGGCGCGTATCGCCCTGTCGGGTGATGGGTAAGAGGGGACGCCGTTCTCCCTCAGCACCGTAAAAGCGGCCTCGCATTCCTTCCCGCCGGAGAAAGCCACCGCCACCGGGACCTTCAGCCTTTCTTTCATTTCGCAGACGGCCTTCGCTATCGATCTCAGATCGGTGGCGTCCAGGGGAGACGATAAGACAGCTATCCCGCCCACGTTCTCGTCGTCGGCGGCCACCTTGAGGGCGCTTATTATCATCTCGTTCGTAGCGTCTCCTCTAACATCCACAGGATTGTGGGTGCTTGCGACCGACGGGATGGCTTCCCTGATCTTCTCTTCGGTCGATGGGGATAGGGTTGCCAGCGAGACGCCCGGATGGTCGGAGCATGCATCGGCAGCCATGACCCCGAGGCCGCCGGCATTCGTTATCACAGCTATCCCCTCTTTCAGCATCGGCTTCGACAATGAAATGGAAGAAAGAGCATCGAAAAGCCCCTCCAGATCCTTGACCCGGATGATGTTCAGACTGTCGAAGACCGCATCGTATACCGCATCGGAGCCCGAAAGGGCGCCGGTGTGCGACGAGGCTGCCATGGAACCGGCGGCGGACCTTCCCGCCTTCAGCATCACGATGGGTTTCTCCGATCTCAGAACGGCGTCCATGAACCTTCTGCCGTCGGCTATCCCCTCGGAATATATTCCAATGACCTTCGTCTCCTCGTCCTTTCCGAAATATTCGATGGCATCCGCCTCATCCACATCCATCTTGTTCCCCAAAGAAAGGAATTTCGAAACGCCGTTGTTCGTATGTATCGACCAATCGAGCATCGTGGATCCCACCGCCCCGGATTGGGAACACAGGGATATGCCGCCGGCAGGTGGGAAAAGAGATGAGAAAGTGGAGTTCAGGTTCAGATGGGTGTTCATCAGCCCGAAACAATTCGGGCCGACCACCCTCATGCCGTAGCTTTTTGATATCTCGGCCAGCTTTTTCTCGAGCTCGCGCCCCTCGGAGCTTTCTTCTTTGAACCCTGCCGTTATCACAACGACGGCTTTCACACCCTTCCTGCCGATCTTCTCCATCTCTCCCAGCACAAGCTGCGACTGCAGCGCCATTATCACAAGGTCGGGGGTCTCGCCCAGCATCTCGATGGACTCGTACGCCTTCACTCCCGCAATTATCCCGCCTTTTATGTTTATGGGATATACGCGGCCCTTGAAACCCGAGCCGATTATGTTCCTTAGTATCATCCCGCCTATCTTGTTCGGGTCGGAGGATGCGCCTACGACGGCTATGGAATCGGGAGAGAAGAACATCCTCATGATCATCCAAATAGTATGAATCGTTATAACTCTTGTTTCTTCGGTCCCGTTTTGATTTGAGTGGAAACAGGTGCGGGCGGGATCCGCAGTTATACTAACTGTATGCATTAAGGATAAATACTCCTGCGCCAATAGTAAAAGCAGAGAAAAATAACATGCCTATCGAATCTTTCTACGAAATGCTGGTGATAGACACCCCTGAAAAGGCAAGGAGGCTGGAAGAAGCTTTTGAAGCCGCAGAGCGCAGGGGACCTTATATTCCCAAGCATAATGTAATGAAGAAACTCGAGGAAGGCGAAAGGATCATGAGGGAGATCAGAGAGAAAAATGGGGGCAGCATATTTGGACCTGGTCATTCAAAGACTCAATGATCTGATCCGAGATGAAGACAGAAACGAACTTCGAATTCTCCTAAATTCCTTCAAGTGTTCGGCGGAACCTGCTTCCGAGCATTATCTAAAAAATATTGCCATTAAGCATGAGGAGAACGACATTTCCAGAACATATCTGTTTTTGGATAGAAAAGACTTGGGCGCATACATTATCAGAGGATTCTTTACTCTGGCGGTCAAGTGCCTTTCAGTCGATGAACATCATCTCATGTCCGACAGAACGCGTCAACAAATGAATATCGACCGTGGAGTGGCGCAGGCGTACCTTTTAGGACAGCTTGCGAAAGCAGACGGCGCAGAGAAAGGCTTCGGTAGAGAGATGATGGAGCACGCGTTTGAACTCTTCCAGGGGGGCAATGAAATGTTCGGGTGCAGAGTCGTCCGTCTAGACTGCAGAGATGCCCTCATGCACTATTACGAGTCATTCGGGTTCGTTTTTATTGGTAAGAATCGCAAAAGTGATCTGAATCAAATGATCGCCATCATTTGAACGTGAACAGCGCGGGAAGTATATCGTCGAAACGCTGTTCGAATGCTGTTTACTCACAGCCGCCGATAGAAAAAGACCGTCTGACAGCAACCGCTAATTATCCGAACCGCTTTGGGGTAACCATGTGGAAGATACTTGGAGCAAAGACCATCTACATCGACATACCGAACACCACCAAGAACAGGCTTACAGAGTTGGCGGGGGACGGAGAGAAGGCGGCCAAGTTCAAAGAGCTGATGGAGAGGTCGGAGATCATGTTCCTCCTTAACGGCGAGACCGAGGAGAACTCTTTTTTCATAAAGGTCCCGGACGACCTCACCCCCGATGACATACAGGCGATGGCCGACGTTGTCCTTGATATAGCCAGGACCGTCGAGTTCCCATTCATTTCGGTAGAAGATGTGGAGCAGAGATATCAGGTGATCATAACCAACAACAAGGAGCCGGAGCTGATCGGCCTGAACAAGACACCCGGGATGTCCTCTGTAGAAGTGTTCAAACCGATCATAAGATCCTTGGACTCCAGAGGCAGGGCGAATCCCGAATTCGGGGACCGCTATCTGTGAAAAGGATCACTTGTTCTCCGGCAGCGTGAACTTCCCGAAGTCCGTCTTATCTCTCTTTGGGGTTCCTGCCACCTCGTCCCACGACCCCTTCCCGCTGTCTGCCTCCAGCCCCACGAAGACCGGCACCGGCCTGAACATCTTCCATTTCGAGACTATGTCGTTAATGGTCACCGACTCGAAGACCCAGTAATAAAGAATTGAGGCTATGGTGAGGGTTATCACGATCATCGCCGCCGACAACAGGATGTACAGCGCCACAGTCATGATGTCCGAGGTGTTTATCGCCACCAGGACGAAGAACAGCGCAGCGATCACCGGCACCGCCATCCTCTGGAGCGTTGCCCTTATCCCGCGGTATATGTTGAAGCTCCTGTAACCTGTGTCTATCCTCACGTTGAGTGATCTGAAAATAGACCACGGCATCACCAACACCGGGATGTAGAGGATCAGCGTGAACATCAGAAGCGGGACGGACGCCTCGGTGCTGAGGTCCATGAACGCGGGGTTCATGGAGATGTATATCCAAAGGAACATTCCCACCATGAGGCCGAGGGATATCGTATTCCCCACCTCCTTCCAAGGGATCTTCGTCCTGCTCAGCTCGTAATCCATGGTGATGTTCCTCGTGTCCATGTCCTCCGGTATATTGAAAAGGAAGGCCACCACCTTGTCTTTCGCCGTAAGCTTGCTCTTGACGTTGATGTACTCGATGGTCCGGAGCACCTGGTAGAATATCGACCTCTGGAGGGCATCCACTAACGCAACGACCCCGGACGCACCTATCACCAGGAAAAATACCAAGAATATCAGCGTCAGCGGGATATCTATGAACCAAAGCACCATCGCCGCCGCCGCAAGTATCAGAAGTATCCAGTATTTCGCCCTGATGTAGAACATCACGCCGCATACGAAAAAGGGAAGGGCGAGCATGGGCATCACGCCGTACATCCGGTGGATGCCTATCAGATCCTCGTACAGCACATAGATGAAAGCCGCCAGGAAAGAGACCGCGGCGGCGATCATCACATACTTGTCGAACTTCCTCACCAAGGATATCCCCTCGGGCAGATTGTCCGCCCAGAAATCCCCGTTCCTTCCTTTCTCTATGTAAGGGCTCATGGCTTTTCCATCCAAACTTCCACGCTGACGGTCGCTCTGTCGCCGGGGCATATTCCCAGGATCAGCCCCATTTCCTTGTTGTCGCCGGTGGGGACCGGGCCTACGGATCCTTCTTTGACCGCTTGTTTATAGCTGACCGATTCGCCCTTCTCGTTCGCTACCGCGACATCTATCGGGACATCGGACCTTATGCTTATCCGGATAGATCTCCTTTTCTTGACGCTGAGGGGGAAGGTCTGGACATTCCTGTAGAAGCCTTCGGCAGATGGGTCGAACTCGCCCAGCCTCAACTCTTCTTTCCCGAAGATCTGCTCCCTCCCTCCGAATACTGACATCATACGGAGAATGCCTTGTCCGTTAATAGGTATTTTCCTCGCTGGACGTTCTCGGAACAAGTGGGTTCCACATACAACTGAGGACAACTTGCTCTAACATATTCGGATGCTGGGCTTATGCATTAAAGAAACATCACAAAACCTTACGATAGCCTTGACACCTATTCGATCACGGAACATGCATTAGATGGATCCGCACAAAATTCAAAACCCTTTTAGTAAGTCTGTGTCCTTTATCTCCAACTTGGAAAAAGCAAACAGTTTCTTTCCAAGATCCTTGAGTGATGAACCTATGTGATATACTTCGTGATCAATTATTAGAAACCGATCATGTAAGCGGTCTGACTCATATATTTTCACTCGCCCATATTGTGAGTTATACTTAGCTATATCCAACTGTAGCTGAGGAGATATTTGCTTGGTGTAAATAGCTATAGACACATCCGGTGGTCTTTTCGAAAGCGACAACAATACTGTTTCATCTACATAGTTGTCTATCAAGACAATAGATTCCTTTGCTGACTTTATAAGATGGGATATAAATACATGTGCATCAAAGATCTGTCCTTCAAAAAACACCCCCTGGGCAGGAGGTAAAGAAGCTCTAACAAAAAAATCTATCTTCTTTTCGGTCTCGGTCACACGACCCTCCAATTGATCTAACCGTTGATTGACAGCATGACCTCTGAGAATGTATTCCCTCAGTGCTTTCGTTGCCCATCTTCGAAAAGAAATGCCTCTGGGTGATTTAACCCTGTATCCCACAGAGATTATCACATCCAGGTTGTATAATTTTACAGGCTTATCGGAATTTGGAATGTGCAAAAAATGCACATTGCTTTTTTCGTCTAATTCCCCTTCTTGGAAGATATTGTTGATGTGTTTTGTTATTACCGTCCTTTCCCGTTCAAAGAGTGTAACCATCTGTGCCTGAGTTAACCAGACTGTTTCATCTTTAACGAGCACTTCTAATTCCAGTATGTCGTCTGATTGATACAGGACCATTTCTCCCTTATCATCTTGCTGATTATGCATCAATTGCCCCCTAACGACAACTTTTTTCTACAATATATAATGAGAAGCGTACAGTTAGCTTCATACACGCCGGCTGATTATGAACCTGTTGTTAGAAGGTTTCATCATCCCATAGATACACTCGATAGTATCCGAGCCGGTTGATACCATCCCAAAAATGAGTTCATTGATCGTTTACGGCTTGGACCTCTTCCAGGTCTGTCGAGAATTTCCACATCCTGGGATAGTGTCCGCGGTCCATGAACACCCTCTCAACGTCTACGGCTTTCCCTTGGTCGGACTCCATTATCTTGGAAGTGGACATCGCCATCTTGCCGATGGCTATCAGCTCTCCCCTTGCGGTCATCATTGCCGCCAACGCATTCTTTCGGATGTCCTCGTCCAGCATGTGTATCCCCTTCACGTTCAGGTCGGCCCCGTGGCATACCGCATCGACGGCGGTCGCCTTCACGATCACTTTCGGAAGCGGCTCCACAAGGACCTCCATGGGCATCAGCATGCTCCTCAGCCACTTCTCCCTGCCCATCTGCTGCCAAAATACGTACGCATCGGCCATGTCCTGCAGGGTCGCCGCATTGTCCTCTTTCATCATGCCGGAGCGGGTGCGCCTCAGCTCCACCATGTTCGCGCCGCATCCCAGCGCCTCCCCCGCATCCGTGCACAGAGTTCGAATGTATGTGCCGGCGTCGCAGGATACCCTGAACAGGATCTCGCGGCCTTTTATCTCAAGTATCTCCAGTTCGCTGATGGTCCTTATCCTCAGCTGCCTTTTCACAGCAGACCTTGCCGGCGGCATCTGATATATCTTGCCGGCGAACTTCCCCATCGTTTTGATCACCCTTTCTTTTTCGATGTCTTTGTGAAGCCTCATCAGGCAGATGTATTCTTTATCCGAGGACAGGACGATGTCGGTCAGCCTGACCGCCTTACCCAGACAGATGGGGAGGACGCCGCTTACGTAGGGATCCAGCGTTCCGCCGTGGCTTATCTCCTCAACGTGTAGGACATTCCTTGCCCACGCAGTCGCCTGATGGGATGTGGGGCCTGAAGGTTTATCGAGGATTATCACTCCGGCACCCAGAAGTTCGCCGACAGAACGGTCTGACGGCCTTTTGCCCCATTTGTCGGGCAGCGTGTTCGGATCTTTTACAAGCAAGTGCTTTCCCCTACCCCTTTGAGGATCCTGTCCACAACCTGACACGGATCGAGGTCGTCGGTGTTGATCACCAGGTCGTAGACGGTTCTGTCCTCGATATCTATACCGTAGTACATCTTGTAACGTTTTGCCTCGGAGGACTGCCTTTCGAGGGTGCTGCGGTACATTTCA